>CAXNGD010000045.1:0-11971 GCA_964201575.1 Acetobacterales bacterium
GAGCGTCGTGGCCGCACCGCTGGCGACCATGTTGGCAGGCAGCCCGACCCCGGCCGCCGCGACAGTGGTGCTGTCCGGGACGAACTATTCTGCCGGCACTTATGTGATCGGTCACACGATCACATCGGGCATCGGCTATACGCTGGTCGACGGTAATTCCGTATCCGGCGACCTATTGGCGAACCGGAATAGAAGTGGTTCCGTCTCGACGTCGGTCACGGTTGCGGCGCCAGGCAACATGGGGCTTTCGGTCAGCGGCGTGGCGTCCAAAATCAGCGGATGGAGCAGCGACTCCTTCACTGTGACCGTCAAACCGACCGTCACCGGCGCCCTGACCAATACCTTCAATTACCGTTCCCAGTATAGTTCGAGCGGCTCCGTGACCACGGTCGTCACGGTGTCGACCACCGCCGTCGCCCCGCTCGCCTCGGTGACCAGCGGCCTCACCATCACCACCCGCGCCGGCGCCGCCTCGGGCACCGCCAACCTGACCGTGCAGAACATCGGCAACGGCAACCTCGCCGGTGCGGACGATGGCAAGTCGCTCCTGACCAACCAGCGTGGCAGCGTCGGTGCCGCGCCGAGCGGCTTTGGCGGTTCCTGCGGCAACTTCAGCCTGACCGACAATGCGACGAAGAACTTCGCCTTCACCTATGCCTCCGCCACCCGCGGCTCTACCTCGGCCAACGTCACCACCACGCTGGACAACGGCCTGAACACCGCGAACGCCAAGGGCAGCGCCACCACTACCCTGACCGGCTTGGCCGTCGGCCCTGACTATGGTGCGGCGCTGAACAAGGCCGGCAACACCATCACCAGCGGCGCCACCGTGAGCTTCGGCGATGCCGCCGCCGGCGTGACCAAGCAGAGCCTGCTGATCAGCAACATCTCCAGCGACAAGGCCTCTACCGACCTCACCAACATGACCATCACCGCATCGATCATCGGCGATGCGGCATCGGAATTCTCCTTCAGCCTGTCCAACTTCCTGTCAGGCACCGCCACCTCGGGGGTGCTGCGCAACGCCGTCAACGGCGCCGATCTCGGCAATCTCGCCGTCCAGTTCGTCTCCAAAACCGGCGGCACCGGCCGCGCACAGCTGCAGATCCGCACCGACGAGGAATCGGCCCTCGGCACGATGGGCTCGTCGATCTATGTCTACGACCTGATCGGCACCGTCCCGGAACCCGGCACCATGATGGTCCTCGGCACCGGGCTGCTCGGCCTCGCCGTCGCCCGCCGCAACCGGCGCGGCAAGGCGGTTGCGGCGTCGCTGCTGGCCCCGACCGGGGATGCGCCCGAAGCCAAGGCCTGACCGGCTGGGCGCGCGCCTTCTCGGCTGGCTGGCGGCCTTCCTGGCCGCCTGCCTGTCATGCGGCGCCGCGCTGTCCCAGCCGCTCGGCGTCCCGCCGGTACCCGCCAAGCGCCTGCAATCCGTGCCGCCGCGCCCGGAGAACGCCCGTTTCGCCTGGCAGCCTGGACATTGGAACTGGGATGCCGCCGCCGAGCGCTATGCCTGGCAAACCGGCCGCTACGTGGTTCGCCCGCCCGATCGCCAGCGCTTCGTGCCCGGTCGCTGGGTCCAGACCGGCGGCAGCTGGGCCTGGCGCCGCGCGCGCTGGCGCTAGTCTGACAGTTCCACCACCACCGGCACATGATCCGACGGCTGCTCCTGCCCGCGCTCGTTCCGGTCGGGTCCCGCCGAAACCAGCCGCTCCGCCAGCGTCGGCGACAACAGCACATGGTCGATCCGCAGCCCGAGATCGCGCGGCCAGGCGCCGGCCTGATAATCCCAGAACGTCCAGACCTTGCCCTGCGGCTGCACCGCCCGGATGGCATCGGTCAGGCCGAGCCACACCAGCGCCCGGAACTGCGCCCGCGTCGGAGCCCGCACCAGCGCATCCGTCGCCGAAAGCGCCCCCGGCGCGAAATCCTCGTCGGTCGGACAGACATTGAAGTCGCCGGCAATCAGGAACGGCCGATCCTCGGCCAGCAGCGCCGCCGCCCGCGCCCGCAAATGCCGCATCCAGGCCAGCTTGTATTCGTACCCCGCCTCGCCGCCGGAATTGCCGTTCGGCAGATAGATGCCGATCATCGTCACCCCGCCGCAGACGATCTCGACGTACCGCGCCTGCGCATCGTCTTCCGGCAGGCCCGGAAGCCGAGTATGGACCACCTCGAACGGCACCCGCGCGAGGGCGGCCACGCCGTTATAGGCCTTCTGCCCCACCACCGCGGCGGTATAGCCCAGCGCCTGGAAGCTCGCCGCCGGAAACCCCGGCGCCTCGCCCTTCAGCTCCTGCAGGAACAGCAAATCCGGCTGCACCCGCGCCAGCCAGCGCGCCACATGCCCTTCGCGCTGGCGGATCGAATTTACGTTCCAGGTCGCAACCTTCAACTGCGGCGCGCCTACCCGACCGAGAAACTGGTGCCGCACCCACAGGCCGAGGCCGCATTCGGATTACGCACCGCGAAATGCGCCCCCATCAACGCGTCGGTATAGTCCAGCTCCGACCCCGCCAGCAGGTCCAGGCTCGACGGATCCACCAGCACCACCGCCCCGTCAAGCTCCACCACCAAATCGTCCTCAGCACGCGCATCATCCAGTTCGAACGTATACTGGAACCCGCTGCACCCCCCGGCGAGCACCGCCACGCGCAGTGACTGCGCGCCACCCGCAGCCTGTGCGCCAACAATCACCTTGATTTGCGCCGCCGCCCGCGCGGTCAGCCGGAATGGTGCGGGAACGTCAACCATCTGCGTGTCCATCCTCCCTAAATAGGGTATCTGCGGTCCGGATTGAAGGGGGCATCGGATTGAAGCCGCCCCCCGCATTGTGTATGCGCGGCGCAGCAGAGCGAAGGTGGCGCATCATGAGCCCGGCCCACGCGAGGATGCCGCAATGACCGCCCAACCCCGCGCCCCCTGGGCCGTGCGGACCGAAACCGCGCGCGACCGTCTCCACCCCGAGCCCGAATCCCCCGGCCGCAGCCCCTGGCAGCGCGACCGCGACCGCATCGTCCACAGCACCGCCTTCCGCCGCCTGCAATACAAGACCCAGGTCTTCGTCAACCACGAAGGCGATTTCTACCGCACCCGCCTCACCCACAGCATCGAAGTCGCCCAGATCGCCCGCTCCGTCGCGCGCGAACTGGCGCTCGACGAAGACCTCACCGAGGCCCTCGCCCTCGCCCATGACCTCGGCCACCCGCCTTTCGGCCACGCCGGCGAAGAAGCCCTGGCCATCGCCATGAAGCCCTTCGGCGGCTTCGACCACAACGCCCAGTCCCTGCGCGTCGTAACCCTCCTCGAAGCCCGCTACGCCGCCTTCGACGGCCTGAACCTCACCTGGGAAACCCTCGAGGGCCTGGCCAAGCACAACGGCCCGCTCCGCAAACCCCCGCCCTACGTCGCCCAATACGACGAGCGCCACAAGCTCGACCTGCACAACCACGCCTCCATCGAAGCCCAGCTCGCCTCGCTCGCCGACGACATCGCCTATCACTCCCACGACCTCGATGACGGCCTGCGCGCCGGCCTCTTCACCGTCGACGAGATCCGCCACCTCCCCATCGTCGGCGACGCCCTGGCGGCAGCCCGCATGTCCAGCCTGGACGTGCCCCCCCAGCGCCTGCGCCACGAGACCATCCGCCGCGTCATCAACGCCCTGGTCAACGACCTGATCGCAGAAACCCGCCGCCGCATCGCCAAACTCGACCCCGCGGATTCCGACGCGATCCGCCGCGCCCGCACCCCCATGGTCGCCTTCAGCCCGCCCATGGCCGAAGCCAACCGCGCCATCAAGGAGTTCCTCTTCGCCCATATGTATCGCCATTGGCGCGTCAACCGCATGGTCGCCAAGGCCAAGCGCATCACGGGCGAGGTCTTCACCCTTCTGCACAGCGATACCGGCCTGCTCTCCGCCGAATGGCGCGGCCGGGCAGGGGGGGGCGGCACCGCCCGCGCCGCCACTGCGGTGTGCGACTATGTCGCCGGCATGACGGACCGCTATGCCCGCGATGAGCATCTGCGGTTGACCGATATTTCGCATTCGGCTTGATAGGAAGAAAGCATGTTCTTTTTTGAAAAAAAGAACCAAAAAACCTTTTGTCCTGAGCGAAGCAAAGGATCCACACTTACTTAATGGATAAAAAGTCTTTTTGCTTCTTTTTCTTCAGAAAAAGAAGATTCTTTCTTCCTTCTGGATCCTCTCCCAATGCCCCATCTCTTCGCCACCATGCGCGCCCGCGTCCTCGCCGCCCTGACCGCCGACCTGCCGGACCTCGCCCCCGAGCTCCTGGCCCGCGTCGAAGTCACCCCCACCCGCGAGGCCGCCCACGGCGACATGGCCACCAACGCCGCCATGGTCGTGGCCAAGCCGGCCGGCCGCAAGCCGCAGGACATCGCCCAAGCCCTGGTCGCCCGCCTGCGCGACGACCTGGACATCGCCGAAGCCAGCGTCGCCGGCCCCGGATTCGTCAATCTTCGACTCGTCGAATCCACCTGGCGCGCAGAAATCCCCGCCATCCTGTCCGCCGCCGAGTCCTACGGCGACGGGGATGTGGGGCAGGGGGTCCGGGTCAACGTCGAATACGTCTCCGCCAACCCGACCGGCCCCATGCATATCGGCCATTGCCGTGGCGCCGTGGTCGGCGACGCCCTGGCCAACCTGATGGCCAAGGCCGGCTTCGACGTCACCAAGGAGTACTACATCAACGACGCCGGCAACCAGGTCCTCGCCCTCGCCTGGGCCGCCTACTGGCGCTACCTCCAGGCCCTCGGCACCCCCCTCACCGAGGACGAATACGCCCAAATGGTCCCCGGCGGCCTGCAATACCGCGGCGACTACCTCGTCCCGGTCGGCGAAGCCCTGAAAGCCAAACACGGCGACAGCCTCGCCGCCCCCGGCGCCCATGTCGGCCCGCCCGAAGCCTGGCTCGATATCGTCCGCGACACCACGCTCGACCTGATGATGGCCTCCATTCGCGAGGACCTAGAACTCCTCGGCGTCCGCCAGGACATCTTCTCCTCCGAACGCGCCCTGGTCCAAGCCGGCGCCGCCGACGCCACCATCGACACCCTGCGCGCCCGCGGCCTCATCTACGAAGGCATCCTTGAACCCCCCAAGGGCAAAACCCCGGACGACTGGGAACCGCGCGAGCAAACCCTCTTCCGCGCCACCAAATTCGGCGACGACGTCGACCGCCCGCTGCGCAAATCCGACGGCAGCAACACCTATTTCGCCAACGACATCGCCTACCACGCCGACAAGGTCCGCCGCGGCGCCCAAATCATGATCGACATCTGGGGCGCCGATCACGGCGGCTACGTCTCCCGCATGAAATCCGCCGTCAAAGCCCTCGGCGACGGCACCCCCAGCGCCCCCACCCTGGACATCGTGCTGTGCCAGATCGTCCACGTCCTCAAGGATGGCGAACCCGTCCGCATGTCCAAGCGCGCCGGCACCTTCATCACCCTGCGAGACCTGCTGGACGAAGTCGGCCGCGACGCCGTGCGCTTCACCATGCTGACCCGCAAATCGGACGCCCAGATGGAGTTCGACATCGCCGCCGCCGTCGCCCAGACCCGCGAAAACCCGGTCTTCTACGTCCAATACGCCCATGCCCGCTGCCGTTCCGTCCTGCGCGCCGCCGCCGAAATGCTCGGACCGGACGCCACCGCCCCTGCCGCCCTCACCGGGGTCATTCTCGAAAGCCTGAGTCACGAAGCCGAACTTGCCCTGATCCGCCGCCTGGCCAGCTGGCCGCGCGTCGTCGAGAGTGCGGCAATTGCAAGGGAACCGCATCGTATTGCGTTTTTCCTCTATGATTTAGCGGGCGACTTTCATATGCTGTGGAACCGGGGACGGGACGATGCTGCACTGCGCTTCCTGCAAGCGGAGCAACGTGCCGCCACCCTGGCCCGCGTCGCCCTGGTGGCGGCTACGGCCACGGTGATCCGGTCCGGCCTCGCCGTCATGGGCGTGACCCCGGTGGAAGAAATGCGCTAAGGGCACCTCTCGGGGCTGCCCACGAACGAATGGGCACGCCGATGGCCGAACTCGACACCACATACCGCACCCCGCGCAGCCGCCCGGGCATGGACCCCAACACCCGCAAGCTCGCCATGATCGCCGGCGGCATCGGTGCGGCCCTGCTCGTCATGGTCGGCGCCTGGTCGCTCACCGGGGCCAAAACCGCCGGAATCCCGGTCGTCGAGGCCGATAGCCGCCCGCTGCGCGTCAAGCCCGACAAAGCCCAGCAAGGCGCGGACTCCGACGACTCAGTCCCGCCGGGCAAACAGGCCCTCGCGCCCACCCCCGAAGCCCCGAAACCCGAGGCCCTCAGGGCCCAGGCAGAAAAAGCCGCTGCCGATAAGGCCGCCGCCGAAAAATTGGCCATCGACAAGCGCGAAACCGAAAAATCCGCCGAAGCCAAGGCCCTGGCGGATGCCGCGGCCATGCCATCAGCCGCTCCCGCACCAGCCGCGCCCGCACAAGCCGCCCCCGCCCCCATCGCCGCATCGCAAACCGCGATCGCGCAAGCGCCAATTCCCGCCCGCCCGACGCTCCAGCCGGTCGCCCTGACATCCCCCCTAGCACCGGCCCCCGCCGCGTCACCGCAACAGGCTGCCCGCGCCACGCCTGCCCCCCCGCCCCCCTCTGGAACCCCCTCTGGAACCCCCTCTGGCACTCAGGTCCAACTCGCCGCCGTCAACACCGAGCAAGCCGCCCACAGCGAGTGGTCCCGCCTGGAAAAGCGCATGCCCGAGATCCTCGGCGGCCGCCGCCCCGCGGTGGTCCGCGCCGAGCGCGACGGCAAGACCTTCTACCGCCTGCGCACCGGCGGCTTCGCCGACACCGCCCAGGCCAACAGCTTCTGCGACAAGATCCGCACCAAGGGCGGCACCTGCTCGGTCGCCAGCTTCTAGACGCCACCGGGAGCCACCGCTGATCCCGGGGCCGTGACCCTCCCGGTCCTGCTCGCCCTGCTGGCGGCCTGCCAGTTCGGCACCGCTCTGGTCCTGACCCAGTTCGCCCTGCGCCACGCCCCGCCCGCCGCTGGTGCCCGCATCAGCATCCTGACCTCCGCCCTGCTGCTCGCCATCGTCGCGATCGCACAGGTCGACCCCGCCGGCTGGAACCCGCACGGCGCCGCGATCTTCGCCGTCGTCGGCCTGGTCTTCCCCATCGCCGTCACCCGCCTGACCTTCGAAGCCAACCGCCTTCTCGGCCCCAGCCTAGCCGGCGCGCTGGGCAACCTCGCCCCGGTCTTCGCCGTCCTGGGCGCCATCGCCCTGCTGGCCGAAACCCCAACCCTCCCCCAGTCCGCCGCCCTCGCCATCATCGCCGCCGGCATCGCCGCCCTCTCCCTCGCGCGCGGCGGCGCCCACGGCGGCGCCCCCCGGAACTGGCCCCTGGCCGCCGCCGCCCTCCCGCTCGCCGCCGCCGCCATCCGCGGCCTGGTCCAGCCCATCACCCAGGCGGGCCTCGCCTTCTGGCCCAGCCCCCTGGCCGCCGCCGCCATCGGTTACGCGGTCTCCGCCCTTCTCATCCTGCTCACCACCCGCCCGGCGAGACCCTCAGCACCCGCACTGCGCTGGTTCGCCGCCGTCGGCCTGTGCAACGGCGGCGCCGTACTGACCCTGTATGCCGCCCTCGCCGCTGGCCCGGTCGTGCTCGTCGCCCCCCTGGTCGCCACCTACCCGCTGGTCACGCTTGCCCTGGCACGCCTGCTCCCCGGCAGCCCCAGCCCCAGCCCCGCCACCCTGGCCGGCATCGCCGCCACGGTCGCCGGCGTCATGCTGCTCCTCGCCGGTTGATCCCGCCAAAACCCGAGAAATTTAAAAAATTCATTATTTCTCAAAATATTAAGGTCCAGGGGCTTGGCCCCTGGCGGGTCTGGGCAGCGCCCAGCCCTCCCCTTCCTACACGTCCCCCCCCAATTCCTGCTATCACCCCTCATGCCCCCGCCCCAGACTCGCGCCGCCATCGTCGGCATCGCCGGCCCCGCCCTCACCCCCGGGGAGGCTGCCCTGTTCCGCGCCCACCCCCCCGCCGGCATCATCCTGTTCCGCCGCAACATCCAGGACCAAGCCCAACTCCGCCTGCTGACCGCCGCCCTGCGCGCCGTCCTCCCGCGTGATGCCGTCTTGATGCTGGACCAGGAAGGCGGCCGCGTCGCCCGCCTCCGCCCGCCGCACTGGGCCGCCCATCCCCCCTGCGGCGCCATAGGCGCGCTCCCGCCCGCAAGGGCCCTGCGCGCCGCCTGGCTCCAGGGGGCCGTGATCGGCCACCAATGCGCCCAGGCCGGCTTTGACACCGTCTGCGCCCCGGTCCTGGACCGCCGCCTCCCCGGCGCCAGTGACGTCATCGGCGACCGCGCCTTCGCCGAATCCCCGGAGCTGGTCGCCCGCCTCGCCCGCGCCATGGCCGCCGGCCTGCTCGCCGCCGGCGTGCAGCCCGTCGGCAAGCACGCCCCCGGCCATGGCCGCGCCAGCGTCGACTCCCACCTCGCCTTGCCCACCGTCACCGCGAACGACCTCGACGCCGACCTCCTCCCCTTCGCCGCCAACCCGGACCTGCCCTGGCTGATGACCGCCCACATCCTGTATCCCGCCTGGGACCCAACCCGCCCCGCCACCCTCTCGCCGGCCATCATCCAGCAGCTCATCCGCGGCAGGATCGCCTTCCAAGGCGTCCTGGTCAGCGACGACCTCGCCATGCACGCCCTCGAAGGCCCGCCCGAAGCCCGCGCCACCGCCGCCCTCGAAGCTGGCTGCGACCTGGCGCTCTACTGTCCCGGCGACCCCGAAGGCACTCAGGCCGTCCTGTCCGCCGTCCCCCCGCTCACCCAGGCCACCACCGCCCGCCTCGCCGCCGCCCGCGCCACTGCCGCCCAGCGCGCCATCCCGCTCGACGCCCCCGCCCTGGCCGCCGAGCGCGCCGCCCTGCTGGCCTGACCGCCAGCCCTTGCGTCCCGGCCGCGCTGGTATACTTACCAGCCCACCCTCACCCTCTCGAAAGCAGGCTCTTGCAAGAAATCGTCCTGTCGTTGTTGGCCGCCATCGCCGCCATCGTCCTGCACGAGGTGGCCCACGGCTATGCCGCCCTGGCCCTCGGCGACAACACCGCCCAACGCCTCGGCCGCCTCACCCTCAACCCGATCGCCCATATCGACCGCGTCGGCACCTTGATCATCCCCGGCGTGCTGCTGGTCGCCCAGAGCATCTTCGGCGGCAATTTCATGTTCGGCTGGGCCAAGCCGGTGCCAGTCGATCCACGGCATTTCCCGAATCCACGCCGCGGCATGATGTTCGTCGCCGCCGCCGGCCCCGCGATGAATTTCGCCCTCGCCTGGCTCACCGCCCTCGCCCTGCACGCCGCCCCGGACCCCGCGACCACCCTGGGCGAGCTGGTCGTCGACTTCGCCTACCCCTTCATGCTGTTCAACCTGCTGCTCGGCCTGTTCAACCTGCTGCCGATCCCCCCGCTCGACGGCGGCCGCATCATGGTCGGCCTGCTGCCGCTCCCGCTGGCCATCGCCTGGTCCCGCCTCGAACCCATCGGCATCCTGATCGTGGTTGGCCTGCTATTCCTCCTGCCCATGCTGCTGCGCGATTTCGGCATCCCATTCGACCCCGTGATGTCCACAATCTGGCGCATCATCCACTGGGCGCTGGACCAGTTGCCCCTCCCGGACGGGCGCCCCTTCAGTGTCTGACCCCACCACCTCCGCCCAATCGGATCCGCGCCAGGGCGAACTCCCGGTCGCGCCCGAGGACCTCATGGTCCTGCGCCTGGACGGCTTCGAAGGCCCGCTGGACCTCCTGCTCGACCTCGCCCGCGGCCAAAAACTCGACCTGGCAAAGATCTCCATCCTCTCCCTGGTCGACCAGTACCTCGCCGTCATCGAAGGCGCCCGCAAGATCCGCCTCGAACTCGCCGCCGACTGGCTGGTCATGGCCGCCTGGCTCACCTGGCTGAAATCCCGCCTCCTCCTGCCCCGCGGCCACGAAGCCGCCGAAGAAGGCGAAACCGCGGCTGAAATCCTCGCCGAACGCCTGCGCTCCCTCCAGGCCATGCGCCTGGCCGCCGCCTGGCTCACCACCCGCCCGCAACTCGGCCACGACATCTTCGCCCGCGGCCTGCCCGAAGACCTCGTCGACACCGACCGCTCCAAACTGGCGCTCGACATCCCCGGCCTGCTCCGCGCCTACCTCGCCGCCATGGCCCGCGCCGGCGCCCGCCGCCAATACCGCCCGGCCATCCTCTCGGTCTGGACCGTCAAGGACGCCCTCAGCCGCCTCGCCCTCCTGGTCGGCAACCTGCCGGACTGGGCCAGCCTGGAACAATTCCTCCCCGAAGCCCTCGGCACCCCGCTGCAACGCCGCGCCGCCCTCTCCTCCACCCTGCTCGCCGGCCTCGAAATGGCCCGCGGCGGCGGCATCCGCCTGCGCCAGGACCAAGAATTCGGCCCCATCCTGGTCCGCCGCGGCATCGCGGACGATCAAACCAACGAGCACCCCGATGTCTGACCCGGACCAAAGCCACGAAGCCCTGCTCCGCCTCGCCGAGGCCCTGATCTTCGCCGCCTCCGCCCCGGTCACCCCGCGCCAGCTCACCCAACTCCTGCCCGACGGCGCCGACACCGACGCCGTCCTGGCCCAACTCCGCGCGCAATATGCCACGCGCGGCGTCGAACTCGTCGAAGTCGGCGGCGGCTGGCAGTTCCGCACCGCCCCCGACCTCGCCCCCAAACTGCGCCGCGTCGTCCAGATCCCCCGCCGCCTCCCCCGCGTCGCCATGGAAACCCTGGCCATCATCGCCTACCACCAGCCCGTCACCCGCCCGGAAATCGAAGAACTGCGCGGCGCCACCCTCGGCCAAGGCACCCTGGACCAACTCCTCGAAACCGGCCTCGTCGCCCCGCGCGGCCGCAAGGAAACCCCCGGCCGGCCGACCCTCTGGGGCACCACCCCCGCCTTCCTCTCGCAATTCGGCCTCCAGCAGCTCCGCGACCTCCCGCGCCGCGACGACCTCCTGGTCGAACCCTCCTCCCCCGCGCCCCCCGACCCCACCTCAACCCCCGACCCCACCCTGCCCATGGAATCACCCCCCGAGCCACCCGCGAAATGATCCCGCCACGGTTTCCCCCCCGCCGGGTTTCCTGCTAGCAGAACCCCCTCAGGAGACCCCGAACGCACATGCCTCGGCCACCCACCATGACCCGATCCGCCCATGTTTGATTTTGCATGGTCCGAACTCGCCGTGATCGGCGTGGTGGCCCTGCTCGTCATCGGCCCCAAGGACCTGCCAGGCGCCATCAAGGCCGTCGGCGACGTCGTGCGCAAAGCCCGCCGCATGGCCGGCGAGTTCCAGACCCATGTCGACGACATGGTCAAGGACGCCAACCTCCAGGACGTCCGCAACCAGATCAACGAAATCCGCAACTTCGACATCAAGGGCGCCCTGGAAAAGGAGATCGACAAGGACGGCACCATCCGCTCCGCCTTCGACACCTCCAACACCCCAACCCCGCTCCCCACCACCGACCCCGTCGCCCCCGACCCTGGCGCCGCCATCATCGACGCCCCCCCGGTCGAAGACCCCATCCCGGTCACCGCCGCCGAAATCGTCCCCGAAGACACCACCCCGGCCTTCATCCCGCCCGCCATCGCCCACCCGGCGGAAATGCCCGACTTCATGCCGCCGCGTGCGGTCAGGCCGCTCTGATGGCAGGCAAAGAAAGCAGTTCTTTTTTGAAAAAAAGAACTAAAAAACTTGGCTCTCTTCTCGAATCGTATGTGCCCTGTAGAATCCGATCAAACGCCCTGTTTGGAGCGCATCGATGGACGACGCGATTTTCCGTAACTGGCTGTCTGGCCTGGACACGTTGACGGCGGCGCAGCGTGAAGAGGTTCTGTCTGTGCTGTCCGGTCGCCCCGCCGGCGACGAGGTTGCGGCGACGGT
>CAXNGD010000046.1:0-11917 GCA_964201575.1 Acetobacterales bacterium
TCGGCCGGCAGGGTCACGCTGGGCGTGCCGAAGCCGCCCCCACCCGCTCCATGGGGATCGGACAAGAGCGGATCGCGCTCGAAGCCTTGCGAGGTTGGGAGCGCGGCGGCGAAGGGATCGTCGCCGAACGGGTCGTTGGCGCGCCCACCCGTTTGGCCGCCGCCCTGCCAGGCGGCTTCCTCGCTGATACGGATTTCGATCTCGTAGGCGCCCAGCCGGAGCCGGTCGCCATCGCGAAGGTCACGCGGTCCGGCCCCGCCCAGTGGTTCGGCCTCGCGGTTCAGATAGGTGCCGTTGGCGCTTACATCGGCAAGCTGCCATCCGCCAGAGCGGAAGGCGAGCACGCAGTGCCGGCGCGACAGGGTGCGATCCGGGTCGGGCAGCGTCCAGCTGTTGTCGCTGCCGCGGCCGATGCTGAACTCGCCGCCGGATACCTGGCGTGTTTCAGGCTGCACGGCATCGGGGCAGCGCAGGACGGAGAGAGTCAAACCCATCGCGTCAGCGGTCCGGCCGGAAGCGAGGCCTGGCAGGCAGCGCGCATGCTCGCATGATGACCCCGTTCGGCTCCGCCGCCATGCAACCTTCCTCCAACTCGCGCCAGCTTAGCCAAGACCGCGCCGGGCGCGAAGCCCGACACGCGCCTTCCATGCGGAATAGCGCGATAGATCACGCGATCGTCACCTTTGCCGGGCCGGAACGGCGGCCTCAGGACCCCAGGGCCATGTTCAGGGCCGGTGCCACATCGTCCGGCAGGGGGCAGACATAGGGGTTTGCGGCAGTGCGGGCGGCGTGATCGGCCTTGGCGCGGGCCAGCAGGGCGGGGTCACGCAGGGCGTCTACTGCGGTGGCAGCCATCACCTTGGCGGCGTGGACCATTCCCTTGTGGGCGATGCCGCTCTTGCCCTGGGCGGTGAGCTGCCAGGAATGGCCGGGGGTGCCAATGGCGTAGGTGGCGCCGCGGATCTGGGCGGTGGGCACCACCCAGGAGACGTCGCCGACATCGGTGGAGCCGATGCCGCGGCCGCCGCCATTGCTGCCCAGCGGCACGATACGATCGCACAGCAGGGTGTCCATGTCCGGCGCCAGGCCGAAACGGGTATGGGCGCCGGCGATGTCGTCCGGGCGCAGGGTGGCGCGGATTTCGGCGGCCAGCTTGCGGTCGGCGTCGTCCCATTGCGGCGGGCCGAGATGCTGGAGGTTGTCGAACATCGCCTGTTCCAGCGGGGTGTTGCCGAGCAGGTTCGACATGCCGCTGATGGCGTGCGACTCGGCGCTGGTCTCGGTCATCAGGGCGGCGCCGTCTGCGATCTTCTTGACGCGCGCGACGAGCCCGGTGAGTTCCGGCAGTTCGCGGGCGCGCACGATGTATCGCACCACGGCTTTCGACTGGACGACATTAGGCGCGATCCCGCCGGCGTCGATGGTGGCGTAATGGATGCGGGCGTCGCTGGGCATGTGCTCGCGCATGTAGTTCACGCCGACATTCATCAGTTCGACGGCATCGAGCGCGCTGCGCCCAAGATGGGGCGAGGCGGCGGCGTGGCTGGCCCGGCCGATGAAGGTGAAGTCGTAGGATACCAGGGCGAGGGAGATCGCCGGGTTGACGGCGCAGAACGGGGCGGGGTGCCAGGACAGGGCGATGTCGACGTCCTTGAAGGCGCCTTCGCGGACCATGAACAGCTTGCCGGCGCCGCTCTCCTCGGCGGGGCAGCCGTAATACCGCACGCGGCCCTTGATCCCCTGGGCGGCGAGCCAGTCCTTCACGGCGGTGGCGGCAAGCATGGCGGCGGAGCCGAGCAGGTTGTGGCCGCAGGCGTGGCCGGCCGCCTCGCCGGGACGCGGCTGCTTGGTGGCGATTCCGGCTTCCTGCGACAGCCCGGGCAGCGCATCAAACTCGCCGAGGATGGCGATCACCGGGCCTTCGTCGCCGGCCTCGCCGATGATGGCGGTCGGGATGCCGGCGACCCCGGTGGTGATGCGGAAGCCCTGCTGTTCCAGCATTGTGATGTGTTCGGCGGCCGAGCGGTGCTCCTGATAGCCGAGTTCCGGCATCTCCCAGACCCGGTCGGCCAGGCCGATGAATTCTTCGCGGTGGTTGTCCACCAGGGTCCAGACCTGTTCGGTGTTGTGTCCGCTCATAGCTTCACCCGCCCAATATTGCCGTCGATCGTGATCTCGGTGCCCATCGTCGCCGACAGCTTGGCCAGATGCGGCAGGATGTCCTCGTCCTCGGACAGGCGCGGCGACCCGCGGCGCGCGCGGGCGACGCCGAAGCCGAGCTCGACCGGGATCAGCTCGATCAGGTTCGCTTCGTCGCCTTCCATGTTCCAGCGCGCCAGCACGGACTTCCAGGCCCAGGGATCGGCGGCGAAGCCCTTGGTGTTGGTGTCCGAGCGCTTGTCGATGGCGTCGGCGACGTTCTCGGTCAGGCCCATCTGGAACTTGTCGTAGAAATCCTGGGGCAGATGCGGGATTGTTTCGTTATGGAAGATGAAGTTGCCGAGGGAATGGAAGATCGGGCGCTTCTTGTAGATCTCGATGCCGCGCAGCACATGCGGGCCGTGGCCGATAATGGCATGGGCGCCGGCATCGATGCAGGCGCGGGAGAAGTCGACCAGGAAGCTGGCGGGGACGGCCTTGTCCGTCCCCATGCCCTCATGCGCATGCAGGCTCACCAGAACGTAATCGCCTTGGCGCCGTGCTTCGGAGATGCTGGCCAGGGTGCGGGCGGTGTCGGCCTTGTTGGCCTCGGTGGTCACGCCGGCCGGGCCTTCCTTGAAGGTATGGCCGCCGAACAGCACCGTGCCGGCTTCGGGCGCCTTGCCGAAGCCGGCTTTAACCCGCAGCTTGTGGCCGTCATTGATGCCGCTTGCCTCGGCCATCTTCAAGAGGGCATCGAGTTGCTCGCGCGGCAGGGTGTAGGTGGTGGTGAAGCGCAGCGGGTTGATGCCCGGACGGCCCATCATGTCCGGCCGCTGCTGTCCGGCGGCTGATGTCTCGTGGAAGGTTGAGCAGATGCCGATCAGCGCCACGCGGCCCTGCGGGCATTCGAGGTAGCGCGGGGCGGCGGCCTCGGCGAGGTTGCGGCCGACGCCGGCATGGATGATGCCGGAGCGGTCGAGGGCTGCTGCGGTGTTGGCCAGGCCGTCATAGGCATAATCCAGCGTGTGGTTGTTGGACCAGGTCAGCATGTTGAAGCCGAGCGACTGGAGATCGCCGATCACGCCCTCGGGTGCCTTCGCCCAGGTGCCGCCGCTAACCGCGTTCGGAAAGGCGTCGCCGGGGGTCAGCACCTCGAAATTGGTGAAGCGGACATCGGCGTCGCGCACGATGTCGGCGAGTTGCCACAGCGTCTCGGAGGACGGCAGGCGGCGGGTGATGAAGCTGTCGCCAGTGGCAACGAAGCGCATGGGGGGAAGCGACATGGCGGGCTCTCGGCCTCCTGGCTGGTCGGAGCGAGTGTAGCGCCCGGGCGTGCGTCGGCAAGGCGTTGACAGCGCGCACCGCAGGGGTGCAATGCAGCGGCTGCGAGGGAGACAGGCCATGGCCGAGATGTGGAACCGATACGACCGCACCGCCGCCCGCGCGCATGGCGCTGCCGGTCGAACGCTCCGGCCGGCTGGCCCCACGATCGACATTCACGCCCACGCCATCTCGCCCGAGGCCGCCGCCTTCGTTCGGCCGCACATGCCGCCGGCCCGCGACACCGCCTCGGCAGTGACCCGCGAACTCGGCGCCAAGCAGGGCCGCGACCGCGCCTCGCGCCTGGCCAACCCGGCCGAGCGGCTGGACGAGCTTGACGCCATGGGCATCGATATCCAGGTGGTGATGCCCGCGCCCGGCCAGTGCTTTCACACCCTCGCCGCGGAAATCGCGGTGCCGGCGGCGCGGATGGTCAACGAGGGCATGGCCAGCTTCGCCGCGCACAAGCCCGACCGGCTGATCCCGTTTGGCACGGTGCCGTTGCAGGCCGCCGATGCCGGGGTGGCGGAGCTGGAGCACTGCGCCGGCGTGCTCGGCTTCAAGGGCGTGCAGGTGCTGACCAATGTTGCCGGCGCCGAACTGTCCGACGCGCACTTTGCGCCGTTCTGGGCGGCGGCCGAGCGGCTGGGCCTCCTGGTGGTGATCCACCCGGCCGGTTACACTCAGCCGGAGCGGTTCCGCGACTTCTACTTCGACAACGTCATCGGCAATCCGCTCGACACCACGGTGGCGCTGCATCATCTCATCATGGACGGCGTGCTGGCGCGCCATCCGGAACTGCGCCTGATGGCGGCGCATGGCGGCGGGTTCCTGCCAGCCTATAGCGGGCGGATCGACCATGCCTGGGGCGCGCGCTCGGATGCCCGCGGCGACCTGCCGGAACCACCGACCAGCTACCTCAGGCGCGTGTTCCTCGACAGTGTGGTCTTCACCCCGCACCAGCTTGGCTATCTCGTGCAGGTATTCGGCGCCGACAAGATTCTGATGGGCACTGACTACCCGTTCGACATGGGCGAATACGATCCGATCGGCCATGTTGCCGGGGTCGGACTGTCCGCAGGTGACGTGGCCGCCATCACCGGCGGCAACGCCCAGCGGCTGCTGGGGCTGTAACTACCGCTTCTTCGGCGCCCGCGCTGGGACCCGCTTTGCCGCTGGGGTCCGCTTGGCCGCCACCGGCTTCGGTGCTGGCCCGCCACGAAGCTGGGTGATCGTGGCGCGCGAGGTGATCTGCTCCGGGTTCATCCGCAGCTCGATCAGCGAGGGCCGGCCGGATGCCGCCGCCCGCTTGAACGCGTCCGCGAAATCCTCGGCGGCCTCGACGACTTCGCCATGCCCGCCGAAGCTTTCGATGAATTTGGCAAAATCCGGATTGGTCAGCGCGGTGCCGGACACCCGGCCGGGGTAGGTGCGCTCCTGGTACATGCGGATCGTGCCATACATCTGGTTGTTGAACACCAGGATGATCGGCGCCACGCCATGGTGGAACGCGGTCGCCAGCTCCTGCCCGGTCATCAGGAAGCCGCCATCACCGACGAAGCACACCACCTGGCGGTTGCGAAACGAAATCGCCGCCCCGATCGCCGCCGGCACGCCATAGCCCATCGCGCCATTGGTCGGGCCGATGAAGCGCTGGTTGTCCTTGAAGTTGATGAAGCGCGGCGGCCAGGTGGCGAAGTTGCCGGCATCGCAGGTCAGGATCGCGTCATTTTCCAGCAACTCGGCCAGGGTATGCATGACCTGCGACAGGTTCAGCCCCTCATACGCCTGCACCGCCAGGCCCTTCATGCGGATGGCACGCAGCTCCGCGGTCCAGGCCTTCCAACCGGGCTTGGCAACGCGCTCGCTTGCCACCGCGGCGGCAAAGGCATTGACGTCCGCCACAATCCCCAGCGCCGGGCGCGTCACCCGGCCAATTTCGCTGCCATCGGGATGGATGTGCACGATCGGCGCCTCATGCCCGGCGCCAAACAAAGTGTAGCCCTGGCTCACCGGCTCGCCGAGCCGCGTGCCAATCGCCAGGATCAAATCGGCCTCCTTCGCCTTGGCCACCAACGCGGCATCCGAGCCCACGCCGAGATCGCCGGCGTAGTTGTCCAGTGTGCCGTCATACAATGCCTGCCGGCGGAAGCTCACAGTGGTGGCGATATTGTTGGCGACAAGGAAGTCGCGGATATCCGCACGCGCCCGCTCACTCCAGCATGACCCGCCCAGGATCGCCAGCGGCCGCTTGGCCTTGGCCAGCAACGCCATCATCCGGCCAATGGCAACGGGATCAGGATGCGCAGCACTCACGGCCGCCGGCCCGATATCGGCCACCTCGGCCAGGCGCTTCTGCATCTCCTCCGAAATCGCGATCACCACCGGTCCCGGCCGCCCGGACACCGCCACATCGACCGCATGGGCGATCAGTTCTGGAATCCGGCGCTCGTCGTCGATCTGTGTCACCCACTTGGCCAGCGGGCCGAACATCCGCCGATAGTCGACCTCCTGGAAGCTCTCTCGATCGGTCTCCTCGAACGGGATCTGGCCAACGAACAACAGCAGCGGCGTAGAATCCTGCATCGCCGTATGCACGCCGATCGCGCCATGGCACGCACCAGGCCCGCGCGTCACGAACGCCGCCGCCGGCTTGCCGGTCAGCTTGCCATAGGCCTCGGCCATGTTCACCGCCCCGGCCTCAAACCGGCAGGTCGTCAAATGCAGCCGCTGCCGCACGGCATACAGCCCATCCAGCACATCCAGATAGCTCTCGCCCGGCACCGCAAAGACCTGTTCGATCCCCTGCGCCACCAGCGCATCGGCAATCAGCCGCCCGCCACTGCGCGCGATCACCTTGCCGCCACGTGACCCGGTCTTCTGCATTGCCTGCTCCGTCTTCTCGTCTTCTGGAACGTTCGAGTCTCGCGCCGGCAGACTAGCCGCGACCGCCGCAGGCGTCACCATGCCGGCTTTGCCTAGAGCAATATCCGATCAGGCGGAAACGCCTGTCCGGAGGATTTGCTTACTTGATCAATAGGCTAGAGCGGAGGCCGACCGCCTATCAGGTCGGCTTTTGCTCTAGTCGGCGGTTCCCACCATCGCCGCCACATCCTCGCCACCCGCGCGCAACAATCGATGGAAGTAGTCGATCGTCTTGCCCAACCCATCGCGCAGCGTCACCTGCGGCTCCCACCCCAGCACCGTCCGTGCCCGCGTGATATCCGGGCAGCGCTGCAGCGGGTCGTCCGGCGGCAACGGCCGGAACACCAGCTTGGAAGATGAGCCGGTCAGATCCAGCACATGCTGCGCCAGTTCCCGCACCTCGATCTCGTGCGTGTTGCCCAGATTCACCGGCCCGATCACCTCGTCGCCGCTGTCCATCATGCTGAGCAAACCCTGGACCAGGTCATCGACAAAACAGAAGGACCGCGTCTGCGTGCCCTCGCCATACAGCGTGATGTCCTGCCCACGCAGCGCCTGCATAATGAAGTTCGAAACCACCCGCCCATCATCCGGGTGCATCCGCGGGCCATAGGTGTTGAAGATCCGCACCACCTTGATCCGCACCGCGTTCTGCCTGTGGAAATCGAAGAACAGCGTCTCGGCGCAGCGCTTGCCCTCGTCGTAACAGGCGCGCGGCCCGGTGGTGGAGACGTTGCCGCGATACTCCTCGTTCTGCGGATGCACGGTGGGATCGCCATAAACCTCGCTGGTCGAGGCCTGCAGCACTTTGGCCTTCAGCCGCCGCGCCTGGTCCAGCATGTTCAGCGCACCCAATACCGAGGTCCGCGTCGTCTGGATCGGGTCGTTCTGGTAATGCACCGGCGAGGCGGGACAGGCGAGGTTGTAGATCTCGTCCACCTCCACCTGCAGCGGCACCGTCACGTCATGGCGCTTGGCCTCGAAGTTCGGCAGGGTCAACAGATGCGCGATATTGTCCTTGCGCCCGGTGAAGTAATTGTCCACGCACAGGACATCATCGCCCCGCGCCACTAGCCGCTCGCACAGATGAGACCCCACGAATCCCGCGCCCCCGGTCACCAGCACGCGCTTGCGAGCCAGATTCTTCACGCTAGTCCGCCTCCATCGAAAAACCGTGCGCAAGCTGCGGCCGCGCCATCATTCCCCGGTTAGCATAGCATGCAGCCGTGCGCGAGACGCGCGCAGGAAAGTGACTGCGCTGGCGCCGGCCGGGCGACACGCTATGCTGTCCGAACCAGCCAGGGAGAACGGGCGCGATGCGGGCAATCTACGTGATGGTCAAGTGCGAGATGGGCCAGGCCTATCGCGTGGCCAAGCTCGCCGCGGACACGATCGAAGAGCTGTCCGAGCTGCACTCCACCTCCGGCCAGTACGACCTCCTGGGCAAGTTCTACCTCGCCCCCGCCCAGGACACCGGCCTGTTCGTCACCGAGAAGCTGCAAACCCTGCCCGGCGTGAAGGACACCTATACCCTGATCACCTTCAATGCCTTTGTTGGTGGCTGATCCCGCCCGCGCCTTCGTCGGTGGCTAACCCTCAAACCCGCCGCACATCATAGAACTGCGGAAACCCCATCCGCACCCCGGTGATGCTCTTGCTGAACGCCGTCGGAAGATAGTTGCAGCCCAGCGGCATATGCGCCGGCGCCTTCATGAACTCCACCTGCAACTCCGCACAGATCGCCTTCTGCTCATCGATGCCCCGCGCGTCGAACCAGGCTGACCGCAGCGCCTCGATCTTCGGATTGTCCGGCCAGCCGAACCACGCCCGGTCGCCATTCGAGCGCAGCCCCAGATGCGCCGCCGGGTCGAAATTATTGGTGCCGGTCAGGTCAGTGAAGAAGATGCTCCATCCGCCCTTGTCCACCGGGTCCTTCTTGGCCCGGCGCTGGATCGTCGTGCCCCAATCCACGGCATGATAATCCACGTTCATGCCCAGCTTCTTCAACAGATCCACCCCAACCAGCGAGCGAGCATTCGACGCGGGATAATCCACCGCCCCCAGCATCACCACGCGCTCGCCCTTGTATCCCGCGGCCACGATATCGGCCCGCACCTTGGCCATGTCCCTCCGCCCGATCAACGGCTCAAGCCCCGCCTCGCTGGCCAGCGGCGTGCCCGGCGTGAACAACCCCACCCGGTCCTTCCACAATGACGTGTCCTCGCCCATCGAGGCGGTCATGAACTCGGCCTGCTCAACCGCGCCCAGCAGCACCCGGCGCAGCGCCGGATTGTCGAACGGCGGCTGGATACAGTTGAACCGCATCACCGAAATGCCGCCGATGACATCCGGCCGGAATTGCAGCCGCGCATTGGCCCGCAGCACCGGCAACAGGTCCACCGCCGGATTCTGCACCCAGTCCACCTCGCCATTGATCAGCGCATTGGCCGCCGTCGAGCTGTCCGGAATGACATGCCATTCCAACCGGTCGAAATGCGCCACCTTGGGCCCCGCCGTGAACGTCGCCGGCCCATCCTTGCGCGGCACATAGCCGGCGAATTTCTCATACACCACCCGGCTGCCCGCCACCCGCTCGCTCGCCTTGAACCGATAGGGCCCGGACCCCACCATCTCGGTGACCTGCCGGTTCGGATCGGTCTGCGCCAGCCGCTCCGGCATGATGCAGGGCATCGGCGTGCCGGTCTTGCCCAGCGCGTTCGGCAACAGCGGACACGCCTTGTTCAGCCGGAACCGGATCGTCCGGTCATCCGGCGCGATCAGCTCATCGGTCGCCGCCATCAGCGCCTGGCCAAACGCATCGCGCGCCGAAAACCGCTTGATGCTGGCCACGCAATCCCGTCCGCGCACCGGCTCGCCGTCATGGAACGTCAGCCCCTCGCGCAGCGTCAACGTCCACTGTTTGCCGTCATTCTCCACCACATGCCCCTCGACCATCTGCGGCCGGATGACATAGGTATCGTCCTGGCCATACAGCGTGTCGAACACCGCATAGCCGTGATTGCGCGCCACCGTCGCGGTGGTGAACACTGGGTCCAGGATCGCCAGGTCCCCCTCGGGAATGATCTTCAGCGTCCCCCGCGCCGCTTGACCGCGCACCACATTTGGCGCTGCCAGAACGGCGGCCCCGGTGGCCAGAAAACTGCGACGTTTCATCTCAATCACCCTTCTCCATGAGGCGGGTGGCGACCCGCAACAGACTCGCATAGGCTGCGCCCAATTCCCGGGGGAGGCCAAGCCATGCGTGCCGCAGTATTCCGCAAAGGCGATCTCGTCGTCGACACAATTCCTGACCCCGTGCTCGCCGAGGGCCAGGTCCTGGTCCGCACCCGCGCCTGCGGCATCTGCGGCTCGGACCTGCACGCCGCCAAATTCCCCGAGCAATTCTCCGCCCTGGCCAAGCGCGGCGGCGCCCGTTGGAACATCGAGCCGGACCGCGACCTCGTCTTCGGCCACGAGTTCGTCGCCGAAATCGTCCAGAACGGGCCGGGCACCACCGGCCGCTTCGCCCCCGGCACCATGGTCACCTCCATGCCGCTGACCATTGCCGGCACCGAGGTCATCGGCCTCGGCTACAACCCAGACCAGCCCGGCGCCTTCGCCGAGTACATGCCGCTATCCGAGCGCATGCTGCTCCCCATCCCCGCCGGCATGAACCCAGACCACGCCGCCCTGGTCGAACCCATCGCCGTCGGCGTCCACGCGGTGAACTACGCCCACCTCGCCGCGGACGACGTCGCCCTGGTCATCGGCTGCGGCCCGATCGGCCTGGCCGTCATCGCCGCCCTCAAGATGCGCGGCGTCGGCCCGATCATCGCCTCCGACTACTCGCCTGGTCGCCGCGCCCTGGCCAAACGCATGGGTGCCGACATCGTCGTCGACCCCCGCACCACCTCGCCCTACACCATCCTCGCCGACTCCATCACCCCCGCCGGTTTCGACCCCAGCCGCTACGCCGCCCTGTTCGGCACCGGCCCCCGCCGCCGCCCCGCGGTGATCTTCGAATGCGTCGGCGTCCCCGGCGTGCTCAACGAAATCATGATCGGCGCGCCAAACGCCGCCCGCGTCGTCGTCGTCGGCCTCTGCATGGAAACCGACCGCCTCGAACCCTTCTTCGGCATCCTCAAGCAACTCGACCTGCAATTCGTCCTGGCCTACACCGCCCAGGAATTCACCGACACCCTGGGGTACATAGCCGAGGGCCGCATCGATGTGACCCCCTTGATCACCGGCCGCGTCGGGCTCGATGGCGTCAAGCAAACCTTCGCCGACCTGGCCAATCCGGAGACCCATGCCAAGGTGCTGATCGAGCCGTGGCGGTAGAAAGAAAGCAAGCTCTTCTTTTTTGAAAAAAAAAGCAAAAAACTCTTATCCACTGGCTAATGGATAAAGTTTTTTTGCTTCTTTTTGTTCACAAAAAGAAGAACCTTGCTTCCGGAATCACAATGTCCGTCACCGCCCTGCCCGTCACCCCCGCCGAATACCGCCGCGGCGCCCTCCTCGTCACCGCCGCCATCGTGGTCTGGAGCACCGCCGGCGTGCTCGCCCGCTGGGTGGATGTCGATCCCTGGACCACCCTGTTCTGGCGCTCGGTCTTCGCCGCCATCAGCCTGCTTGCCTATCTTGCCTTCCGTGACGGGCGCGGCATGTTCGATGGCTTCCGCCGCCTCGGCCGGGCGGGCATCGCCATGGCGCTGTGCTTCGCCATCTCGATGACCTGCTTCATCAACGCCCTGGCGCTCACCACGGTCGCCGCCGTCCTCGTCTTCCAGGCCGCCGCCCCACTCTTCGCCGCCATCATGGCATGGATGTTCCTGCGCGAGCGCGTCGCCCGCCGCACCGCCATCGCCATCGCGCTGTCCATGCTCGGCGTCGGCCTGATCGTTTCCAACTCCGGTGACGCCGGCCGCCTCTGGGGCAACATCCTCTCGGCGCTGATGGGCCTGACCTACGCCCTGACCGTCGTCCTTGCCCGCGTCGAGCGCCATGTCCCCACCACCGAAGCCACACTGCTCGGCGTCATCATCGTCGTCCTCGTCAGCGCCCCAATGGCCAAGTTCCAAGTCCCCGCCCACGACATGGCCCTGCTCGCCGTCTTCGGCGTCTTCCAGATGGGCCTGGCCCTGATCATGTTCACCACCGGCATCCGCCTCATCCCATCCGCCGACGCCGGCCTGATCTCCGTCCTCGAATCCGTCCTCGCCCCGCTCTGGGTCTGGTTCGTCTTCGCCGAAAACCCCGGCACCCTCACCCTGATCGGCGGCGCCATCGTCATCGCCGCCGTCACCTGGGCGGCGACCGGCGAGCGGCAGTAGGGAAGCAAGGCTGGGGCTTTGCCCCAAACCCCACCAGGGTCCGAGACCCTGGACCTCAACTCTTATACCAACCGCCCCAACCTCGGACGCTCGGCTGTTTCCAACGGTGGCATTCTCTGATTCCCTCGTCTCTGGCTGCGATTCGCGGCGTTGAGGGCGGTCATGGGCACGGCGATCACGATCACCAATCTGGCGCA
>CAXNGD010000047.1:0-11556 GCA_964201575.1 Acetobacterales bacterium
CACGCTGCGCCGCCGTCAACGTGTCCAGGCCAGACAGCCAGTTACGGAAAATCGCGTCGTCCATCGATGCGCTCCAAACAGGGCGTTTGACCGGATTCTACAGAGCACATACGATTCGAGAACAGAGCCAAAAACTTTCATCCATTGGCCTCGGCGCAAATGGATGAAAGTCTTTTTGCTTCTTTTTCTACAGAAAAAGAAGAGTCTTCCTGCCTAGGTGACAACCATGCGCAAGCGCCTGCTGCTGATCTAGCCGTATTCGTTCCCGCAGGACTCGCCGCTCTATGTGCCCCCGCGGCATACCTCGCGGGAGGCCAAGCTGATCAACTTCGAAGACTACGGCCATCTATTGTCCGATGTGGACTGGGATGTGCATCCCGGTCCGATCGGGCCTTTCGGCGACTCCTTCGTCGAGACGCGCGAGGAATTCGCCACCGTCGGCGTGCTGCGGCTGCCGATCGTGCGCGAAGCCTGCGCCAACGGGAAATGGGACGCCATCGTCCTGCTGGGCGGCGGCGACCCTGGCTTTGCCGAGGCGCGCGAGATCGGGCAGCGCCACAACATCCCCGTCGTCGCCTGTGCCCATGCGCAGATGACGGTGGCGGCGATGCTCGGCAACAAGTTCAGCGTGCTGGACGTATCCGAGGCGCACAACATGCAGATGTACAATCTTGTGATACAGTATCGCTTCACCGAAAAATGCGCCTCGGTACGTTGCATCGATGCGCCGCTGCCGCGGCCGTCGCGGCCCGGGGCCGGCAATGCCCAGGCGGAGAAGGCGGTGGTGGATGCCGGCCGGCCGTCCGAATTGCTGGACCGGGCGGTGGCCGAGGCCGTGGCCGCGATCGAAGAGGATGGGGCGGAGAGCCTGATCATCGGTTGCTCGGCGATTTATTGGATGCGGCCGCATCTGGAACAGCGCCTGGGCGAGATGGGCTGGGAGGTTCCGGTGCTGGAGGGCTATCGGGCTGCAATCGAGATGGCCAGGCTGCTGGCCAATCTCGGGCTGTCGGCCAGCGGGCTGGCGTTTCCGCGCGACAACGCGCGCCGCTGGCGGCGACGCAAGACATTCTGAGGCCCGGGCCGAACCCGAGCGTTCACCGGTCTTTAATTCGAGACCACGATGCTGCACCGGACACGGAGACGGTGGAGGCGGCGATGGCGCATTCTGATCGGGCGGAGAAACAGGGTGTGCGCTGGGGCGAGACGCCACTGGTGCCGATGATGGTGCTGATGCCGGAGCAGCAGCGCACGGCAATGATGGCAGCGCAGGCACGGGCGCCCTCGGCGCTGGATGCACTGTACGATGAGGCGATGGCGCGGTTCGATGCCTTCTGTTTCTGGTATGCGCGCCCCTCGCGCTCGCCGGCCGGGCTGCGCGAAGTGGCCAAGCGGCTGGAGGCCTATGGCAGTCCCGAGGCGTTGCGGATTGCCATGAGGGTTCGGCACGCCCTGGCCGAGGGAGGCTGAGGCCGCCGGCTGAGTGCGGGGGGCGGGTTTGCGTCTGCAGCTGACTGGGGCAAGCTAGGCGCCCGAAGGAGCGCCGCATGTCTGAGACCAGCCCGCCGACCCGCGTCCTGCCCGTTGTGCCAAAGCCGGCCGCGAGCCTTTTGGTTCTGCGCGACACAGATGCGCCGCAGGTGCTGATGGGCATGCGCGGTGCCGGCCACAAGTTCATGCCCAATCGCCTGGTCTTCCCCGGCGGCCGCGTGGACCCCGAGGACCACCACGCCACGGCCGCAACGCCGTTTGCCGAGCATGTCCATGGGCTGATGGGCCGTGCTGCGGATGCGTCGCTGATCCGCGCGGTCGGGATTGCCGCGGCGCGGGAGCTGGAGGAAGAGACAGGGCTGACGCTCGGGCTGCCGCCATCCCTGCACGGGCTCGACTATCTGTGCCGGGCGATCACCCCCGATTTCTCGCCGGTGCGGTTTGACGCGCGATTCCTGGTGGTCGAGGCATCACACGTGAGCGGTGAGCTGGCCGGGTCAGGCGAGCTGGAGGATCTGCGCTGGTACGCGCTGGAGGAGGCGCTGGCGCTGGACCTGGCGTTTCCCACGCGCGGGGTGCTGGAACAACTGAAGCTGTGGATGGCGCTGGGTGAGGAATCGCGGCGGTCGCGGGCTCACATAGCAACCCTACGCAACCGTGGCTGGGAGCTGGAATAGCGAGCGCCCCCTGCCCGCGCCAGAGGTCAGAACTCCTCGTCAGAGCCGGCGTCGGTCCAGCCGGAATCCTGGGCATCGGACCCAGGGTCCTGGAAGCTGCTCGGCGTGGCGTCCTGCCAGCCGCCATCGGGCGGTGCACTGGTCGCATTGGTCCAGGGCGAGCCGCCGGCGGCTTGGGCAGCCTGCGCGGCGCCACCGCCGGAGAAGGCATTCATCAGCATGTTGCCGACGATCATGCCGCCGGCCACGCCAGCCGCGGTAGTCAGCGCGGAACCCAGGAAGCTTGAACCGCCACCCTGTTGGAACATGCCGGGTTGGTAGCCCGGGGCGTGCACGGGCTGCGGCGGCGGCAGATAGCGCGACTGCGCTGGAGGTCCCTGGCGGCCACCGAAGAGGTTGCCGAACACGCCGCGCGGCTGTTGCGGCTGGGCCGCGGCGCCCCATGGCGAGGCCGCCGGAACCGGGGCAGGGGCCGGCTGGACGCGGGCCTGGTCGAGTTCCCACTGCAGTCGGTTGATCGTGTTCTGCGCCTCGGCCAGCGCATGTTCCTGGACGAAGGCCATCTGGGTCAGGCGGTAGCGCGCCTCGGGATAGCGGAGCATCAACTCGGCAATCAGCGCATCGGCCTCGCGGTCCATCAGCGGCTGGGCAGGGGCGGGGAGCGTGTACGGCACCGAACTGGGCGGGCGCGCCGGGGGTGCGGCGATCCGCTCGATGAACTGGGTGATGAGGTGGCGTTCCTCGTTGGTCATGTGCGTCCCTGTGCTATTCCGGCTACGGAGCGGAAATCCATCCCTGGCGATGTGGCGCGACGTCGAGTGCGGTTCAAGTGACGGTTTGCTCATCTGCGCCGCAGGATTGCATGGCCGCGATGCTTCTCATTGCTGCGCTGCGGCACTAGTGTGCGGCGGATTCCACGGTGCGGGCTGACCATGACGCAAACCTCCTTGAGTTTTCAGGATCTTATCTTGACGCTGCACCGGTTCTGGGCGGCGCAGGGCTGTGTGATCCTGCAGCCTTACGATCTCGAGATGGGCGCCGGGACATTCCATCCCGCCACCACGCTGCAGGCGCTGGGGCCAAAGCCTTGGCGCGCCGCCTATGTTCAGCCAAGCCGGCGGCCGTCCGACGGACGGTATGGCGAGAACCCGAACCGCTTGCAGCACTACTACCAGTACCAGGTGATCATGAAGCCGTCCCCGGCCGATGCGCAGGCGCTTCTGCTGGACAGCTACCGGGCGATCGGGCTGGACCCGATGCTGCACGATTTCCGCTTTGTCGAGGATGACTGGGAGAGCCCGACGCTCGGCGCCTGGGGGCTGGGCTGGGAGGTCTGGTGCGACGGCATGGAGGTCGGCCAGTTCACCTATTTCCAGCAGGTCGGCGGGAGAGCGGTGGAACTGCCGAGCTTCGAGATGACCTATGGGCTAGAACGCCTGGCGATGTATGTCCAGGACGTGGAACGGGTCTACGACCTTGATTTCAACGGCCAGGGCGTGACGTACGGCGACGTGTTCCTGCGCGCGGAGCGGGAATACAGCGCGCATAACTTCGAGCATGCGGACACGGACATGCTGGCGCGGCATTTCGGCGATGCGGAGCGGGAATGCGCCGCGCTGTTGGCGGCGAACCTGGCGTTGCCAGCCTATGACCAGTGCATCAAGGCGAGCCATCTGTTCAACCTGCTCGATGCGCGCGGGGTGATCAGCGTGGCGGAGCGGGCGAGCTATATCGGGCGGGTGCGGGCGTTGGCCAAAGGCTGCTGCGAGGCGTGGCTGGCCCATGCCTAGCGGGCAGGGAAACCACGTGACGCGAACGGGGGGGCGGGGTATTCTACCAGCCGCACAATATATTCTACCAGGACCATGGGCACGCAACTGAACATCAAGAGCGACGACGCCTATGCCATGGCATCGCGGCTCGCCGCGTTGACCGGCGAGAGCTTGACCACGGCGGTGACGGTCGCGCTGCGCGAGCGGCTGGAGCGCGAGGAGCGGATCCGCGGCCGGTCCGAAGCGGCGCGGCAGGCATTGATCGCCGAGGTCCTGGCGCTGGGACGCGAGTTACGTCGCAACGTGCAGCCGGGGACCAGCAGCGCCGATCACAACGACCTGTACGGTGACGACGGATTGCCGCGGTGATTGTCGATGCGTCCGCGATCCTTGCCATTGCGCTGGCCGAGCCCGAAGCCCCGGCGATGCTGGACGCATTGACCTCGGCCGAGCGGGTGCGCATTCCGGCGGCAACATGGTTCGAGGCGGCGATGGTGCTGGACCGGCGCGGCAATGCGCGGGCAAGCGAGATTTTTCGCACCATCGTCGAGAAGGTGGGCATCGAGATCTGTGCGTTGACGCCGGAGCACGCGCATGAGGCACGCCGGGCCTGGGCGGTTTTCGGGCGCGATCGGCATCCCGCAAGGCTGAATTTCGGCGACTGCATGGTCTATGCAGTGGCGCGGCTCGAAGACGAGGAACTGCTCTTCAAGGGCGATGATTTCATCCATACCGACATCCGGTCGGCGCTGAAGGACTAAGTGATTGCCCGAATTTTTCCTGGAGTTATTCTGCGAGGAAATCCCCGCGCGCATGCAGGCGCGAGCGGCGGAGGAGTTGGCGCGGCTGGTCGGGGACGCGCTCGGCGCCCTTTCGCCGGCAGAGATTCGGACATTCCATGGGCCGCGGCGGATTGCGCTGGTGGCACAGGTCGCCACAGAGGTGGCTGAGAGCCGCAGCGTTGAGCGCGGGCCACGGCGCGCGGCGCCGGAACAGGCATTCGCGGGATTCCTGCGCAAGCACAACGCCGCCAAGGACCAATTGCGCGAAGAAGGTGATTTTTGGGTGCTGGACCGGATGGTCCCCGGCGTGATGGCCGGCGCACTGATCGCCATCGCCCTACCCGGCCTGTTGCGCCGCTTTCCCTGGCCGAAATCGATGCGCTGGGGCGGCACCAGCCAGTTCACCTGGGTCCGCCCGCTGCGCCGCATCACCTGCATCCTGGACGGCGAGGTCGTCCCCTTCGACATCAGCGACGGCGCCGATGACGGCCACGGGCTGGTGGCGTCCAACCTGTCCGAGGGCCACCGCTTCCACGCCCCCGGCACCTTCGCCGTGACCTCCTGCGCCCAATGGGCCGAAGAACTGATGGCCCGCCACGTGGTGGTCAACGCCGCCGAACGCCGCCGCATGATCGCCGACGGCCAGCGCGACCTCGCCGCCACCCGCGGCCTGGCGGTGGTCGACGATCCCGGCTTACTGGACGAGGTGAGCGGCCTGGTCGAATGGCCGGTCCCCCTGATCGGCGCCATCGACCCCGCCTTCATGGACCTGCCACCCGAGGTCATGCAGGTCTCCATGCGCGTCAACCAGCGCTACTTCGCCCTGCGCGACCCCCTCGGCCGCCCCGCCCCCTTCTTCGCCTTCGTCGCCAACACCCAGGCGCCGGATGGCGGGAACGCGATCATCGCCGGCAATGAGCGGGTGCTGCGCGCGCGGTTTTCCGATGCGCGGCATTTCTGGGACCTCGACCGCAAGGCAACGCTCGAAAGCCGGGTGCCGGCGCTGGACGGGATCACCTTCCATGCCAAGCTGCGCACCCAGGGCGAACGGGTAAAGCGGCTGGTCACACTGGCCGCCATGCTGGCGCCGCTGACCGGGGCCGATCCCGTGCATGCCGCCCGGGCGGCGCTGTTGGCCAAGGCGGACCTGACCACCGGCATGGTCGGCGAGTTCCCGGAGCTTCAAGGGGTGATGGGCGGCTACTACGCGGCGCATGACGGCGACGAGCGCTGCGTGGCTGAGGCGGTGCGCGACCATTATCTCCCAAAAGGCCCCGCCGACGGGCTGCCGGAGAACCCGGTTGGCGCGGTCGTGGCATTGGCCGACAAGCTGGACCAGATTGTGTCGTTCTTCGCCGTCGGGGAGAAGCCGACCGGCTCCAGCGATCCGTTTGCCCTGCGGCGGGCGGCGCTGGGGGTGATCCGCATCGTGCGTGAGCGCGGTTTGCGCTTGGGGTTGCGCGGTGCCGTCGCGGCCGCCGCGGGCAAGGCGGAGGGGGCGGTGGTCGCCGACGTCTTGGACTTCCTCCTCGACCGCCTCCGCGTCCAACTCCGTGCCGATGGCGCCCGCCACGACGTGCTGAACGCCGTCCTCGGCGCCGGCCAGGACGATGACATCGTCCGCCTGCTAGCCCGCACCGAAGCCGTCTCCGCCTTCCTCGCCACCGACCCCGGCGAAAACCTCCTCGCCGCCTATCGCCGCGCCGCCAACCTCCTGCGTATCGAAGAGAAGAAGACCGCGGAAAAATTCGACGCCCCCATCGACTCCACCCTCCTCGAAGAACCCGCCGAGCGCGACCTGGCCCTCGCCATCGGCCAGGTTGGCGCCGAAGTCGCCCGCGAGATTGCAAACGAAAACTTCACCGCCGCCATGGCATCCCTCACCGCGCTGCGCGGCCCGGTCGACGCATTCTTCGATGCCATTCTCGTGAACGCGGAACGGCCGGAATTGCGCCAGAATCGTCTGCGATTGCTGATCCACCTGCGCGCCGCCATGAACATGGCGGCCGATTTCTCTCGCATCGAGGGCTGAGCACGATGAGCCAGACCGTGACCAAATGGGTCTATTCCTTTGGCCCCGGCACCAAGGAAGGCAGCGCGGACATGCGCAACCTGCTCGGCGGCAAGGGCGCCAACCTGGCCGAGATGGCCCGCATCGGCCTGCCGGTCCCCCCCGGCTTCACCATCACCACCGAGGTCTGCACGGCGTTCTACGACAACGGCGGAAAGTACCCCGCCGAACTGCACGACCAACTCCGCACCGCGCTCGCCCGCGTCGAAAAAGCCGTCGGCCTGGAATTCGGCTCCCCCACCAACCCGCTCCTGGTCTCGGTCCGCTCCGGCGCCCGCGTCTCGATGCCCGGCATGATGGACACGGTGCTCAACCTCGGCCTCAACGACGCCTCGGTCCAGGGCCTCGCGGCACTGTCGGGCGATCCCCGCTTCGCCTGGGATTCCTATCGCCGCTTCATCCAGATGTATGGCGGCGTCGTCCTCGGCGTCGAGCATCACCGCTTCGAAGAGGTCATCGATCACGTCAAGAACGAGAAATTCGTCACCGAAGACACCGCCCTCACCGCCGAGGACTGGCAGCGCGTCGTCGCCGGCTACCTGGAACTCGTCGAGCAGGAAACCGGCAAGCCATTTCCCCAAGACCCCGAGGACCAGCTCTGGGGCGCCATCGGCGCCGTCTTCGGCAGCTGGATGAACCCGCGCGCCAACACCTATCGCCGCCTGCACGACATCCCCGCCAGCTGGGGCACCGCGGTCAACGTCCAGGCCATGGTCTTCGGCACCATGGGCGAGGATTGCGCCACCGGCGTCTGCTTCACCCGCGACCCCTCGACCGGCGAGAACATCTTCTACGGCGAATACCTGGTGAACGCCCAGGGCGAGGACGTCGTCGCCGGCACCCGCACGCCCCAGCCAATGTCCAGCGCTCGCGCCAAATCCGACGAAGTCGCGATGGAAGCCGCCATGCCGGCCGCCTATGCCGAGCTGATGGCCGTCCGCGAAACGCTGGAGCGCCACTACAAGGACATGCAGGACATCGAGTTCACCGTCCAGCGCAACAAGCTCTACATGCTGCAAACCCGCAACGGCAAACGCACCGCGCCGGCCAGCCTGCGCATCGCCGTGGAAATGGCCCGCGAAGGCCTGATCGACCGCCGCGAGGCGATCCTGCGCGTCAACCCGGCCAGCCTGGACCAGCTGCTGCACCCGATGATCGACCCCGCCGCCAAGCGCAACGCGCTCGCCCGCGGCCTGCCCGCCAGCCCCGGCGCGGCCTGCGGTGCCGTCGTCTTCAGCGCCGACGAAGCCGAGGCCCGCGCGCAAAAGGGCGAGGCGGTCATCCTGGTCCGCATCGAAACCTCGCCCGAGGACATCCACGGCATGCACGCCGCCCGCGGCATCCTGACCACCCGCGGCGGCATGACCAGCCACGCCGCCGTGGTCGCCCGCGGCATGGGCCGGCCCTGCGTCGCCGGCTGCGGCGGCATCGCCGTCGATTACGGCGCGCAAAGCCTGACCGCCAGCGGCAAGATCGTCCGCGCCGGCGATATCGTGACGCTCGATGGCACCACCGGCGAGGTCTTCATCGGCTCCGTCCCGATGATCGAGCCGCAGATGTCCGGCGAGTTCGGCACCCTGATGGCCTGGGCCGACGAAACCCGCCGCCTCAAGGTGCGCACCAACGCCGAAACCCCGCTCGACGCCGACACCGCCCGCCGCTTCGGCGCCGAGGGCATCGGCCTGTGCCGCACCGAACACATGTTCTTCGACCCCGCCCGCATCAGCGCCGTGCGCCAGATGATCATGGCCCGCGAGACCGCCGGCCGCGAGACCGCCCTGGCCAAGCTCCTCCCCTTCCAGCGCCAGGATTTCGCCGAGCTGTTCCGCATCATGGCCGGCCTGCCGGTCACCATCCGCCTGCTCGATCCGCCGCTGCACGAATTCTTGCCGCACGCCGACGCCGAACTAGCCGACGTGGCCGCAGCACTGGGCGCCGACATCGTCACCATGCGCCAGCGCGCCAACGAACTCGCCGAAGCCAACCCGATGCTCGGCCATCGCGGCTGCCGCCTCGGCATCTCCTATCCCGAGATCTACGCCATGCAGGCGCGCGCGATTTTCGAAGGCGCCATCGAAGTCGTGAAGGCCGGCGGTGCGGCCCCCGTGCCGGAAATCATGATCCCCCTGGTCGGCACCCGCCGCGAACTGGAGATCACCCGCACCCAGATCGACGCCATCGCCGCCCAGGTCTTCGCCGAGACCGGCATGACCATCGAATACTCCGTCGGCACCATGATCGAGCTGCCGCGCGCCTGCGTCATCGCCGACAAGATCGCCGAAGTCGCCGATTTCTTCAGCTTCGGCACCAACGACCTGACCCAGACCACCTTCGGCCTGTCGCGCGACGACGCCGGCAAGTTCCTGCCGGATTACGTCGAAAAGGGCATCATCCCCAAGGATCCCTTCGTCTCGCTCGATATCGAAGGCGTCGGCGCCCTGATCCGCATGGCCGCCGAACGTGGCCGCGCCACCAAGCCCGGCCTCAAACTCGGCATCTGCGGCGAACATGGCGGCGACCCCGCCTCGATCGCCTTCTGCGAACAGGTCGGCCTCGACTACGTGTCGTGCAGCCCCTACCGCGTGCCGGTTGCGCGGTTGGCCGCGGCCCAGGCCGCGCTCGGCGCGGGCGGCGACCGCACCGCCTGACCCTGCCCGCCGCTGGCGTTGCGCTGTCCGGCGGTTGCTGTCTAGTCTCGTCGCTCCGCAATCCCGCCGCTGCCGCAGGCCGTGGCGGGATCAGCACGAAACACCCGGGCGCTGCGATCCGGGCAAGGGCAGGAAGCGACATGGGCGAAAGAACATTGCGCGGCAAGGTCGCGATCGCCGGCATCGGCGAGACCACCTATTACCGTCATGGCAAGTCCCCGGACAGCGAGTTCAAGCTGGCGCTGCAGGCGATCGTGCGGGCCTGCGAGGATGCCGGCATCAGCCCGCATGACGTAGACGGCTTCGCCAGCTATGGCGGCGACCGCAGCGACGGGCCGCGCCTGGCCGCCGCCCTCGGGATCAAGGCGCTACGCTTCTCCAACATGTTCTGGGGCGGCGGCGGCGGCGGGGTCTGCGGCGCGGTCGGCAATGCCGGGGCGGCGGTCGCCACCGGGATGGCGGATTGCGTCGTGGCGTTCCGCTCGCTCGCCCAGGGCCAGTACGCCCGCTATGGCCGCGGCGCGCCGGTGGCCAGCGTCCAGGGCGAGGCGGCTTTCGCCGCACCTTACGGTCTGATGTCCCCCGCCCAGATGTTCGCCATGAAGGTCACCCGCTTCATGGCGATGCACGGCATCAACGACAGCGCGCTGCGGGCGATCTCGCTGGCCTGCTACCACCATGCGCAGAACAACTCGAACGCGGTGATGAAGGGAAAGCCGCTGACGCCGGAGGGCTACGACACCTCGCGCTGGATCATCGAGCCGCATTTCCACCTGTACGATTGCTGCCAGGAGAATGACGGTGCTGCCGCCGTCATCGTCGTGCCGGCCGACCGGGCGAAGGATTTCCGCCACAAGCCGGCCTATCTGATGGCCTGCGGCCAGGGCGGCGACCATCGCAGCGCCGCCCCGGTGCACAACATGCCGGACTATCCCGGCTCGCACTTCAAGGCGCTGGCACCGCGGATGTACGAGATGGCCAAACTCGGCCCGTCCGAGATCGACAACGTCCAGTGCTACGAGAACTTCACCGGCGGCGTGCTGATGAGCCTGGTCGAACACGGGCTGGTGCCGGCCGAACGTGCCAATGAGATCCTCACGCCGGAGAACCTCAAGGCGCCGGGCGGCAAGATGCCGCTCAACACCTCGGGCGGCAATCTCGCCGAATGCTACATGCACGGGCTGGAACTGGTGATCGAGGCGGTGCGCCAGATCCGCGGCACCGCGATCAACCAGTTGCCGAAGGTGGACACCTCGATCGTGATCGGCGGACCGATGGTCACCCCGGTCAGCTCCCTCATCCTGGGTTCGGAGGCAGCACTATGAGCACCACCTATCTGCCCAAGGGCCTCCCGGCCCCCTCCGCCGCACCGGACGGCCTGGCCGAGCCGTATTGGCAGGGGACCCGCGAGGGCAAGCTGCGCATCCAGAAATGCCGCGGCTGCGGGGCGCATCAATGGGGCCCGGAATGGATCTGCCACCGCTGCCACAGCTTCGACCTGGCATGGGTCGAGGTCGCCGGGCGCGGCATCGTCCACAGCTATGAGCGCCCGCACCATCCGGTGCACGCCGCCCTGGTCGGGCACGGGCCCTACATCATCGTGCTGGTCGAACTGCCAGACGCCGGCGGGGTGCGCATGGTCGGCAACCTGCTCGGCGATCCCGCGCAGAAGGTCGAACTCGGCATGGCGGTGGAGGCGGTGTTCGAACCGCATGACGACGCCGATCCGCCATACACGCTGGTGCATTGGAAGCGCGCGGGTTAGCAGGCGGGCCAGGTGAGGAGATCGAAGACCATTCCCCGACAGAGCTAAAGTCAACGGGTTAGAGAACCCCAGACCGCGCCCTCTGTATCGCTGGGAAGGTAGTTGGCCAAGCACTCATTTGGTTAGAGGCTGTTTCGGAACGCCCCTGGCAAGAAGGCATGGGGTTACCCCGTTTCGGTAGACGGTTTGTTGGCTTTCGGGCTAATACCAACCGCCCCAACCTCGGACTCTCGGCTGTTTCCAACGGTGGCATTCTCTGATTCCCTCGTCTCTGGCTGCGATTCGCGGCGTTGAGGGCGGTCATGGGCACGGCGATCACGATCACCAATCTGGCGCACTCATCGTCTTCG
>CAXNGD010000048.1:0-11338 GCA_964201575.1 Acetobacterales bacterium
TGTGAGCTGGATGAGAACATCTATCCAAAGGCAATCCGCGTCAGCGACCAGGAGATGGCGACCCTCAACATCGCCACCAACACGTGGCACCCTGAGTGGAACTACACCATCAGCCCAAGGTCATCAGACCGAAGCGAAAATTGTTGAGCATAGCCTTAGCTTGACTTAACGCTTATGGCGCGCAGCCCTTCTTACCTTCCGATCTGCGGCATAGTGAACTCCGCCCCTGCCTTGATGCTGGCGGGCCAGCGCTGGGTCACCGCCTTGTAGCGCGTGTAGAAGCGCACGCCCTCCAGCCCATGCATGTGGTGGTCGCCGAACATCGAGGCTTTCCAGCCGCCGAAGCTGTGGAAGGCGGCGGGGACGGGGATCGGCACGTTGATGCCGACCATTCCGATCTTGATGGCGTTGGCGAAGGCGCGGGCGGCGCCGCCATCGGCGGTGAACAGCGCGGTGCCGTTGCCGAAGCGGTGCTGGTTGATCAGCTCGACGGCACCGCCGAGATCCTTGGTGCGGACGATGCCCAGGACCGGGCCAAAGATCTCGTCCTTGTAGATCGTCATGTCGGGCGTGACATTGTCGAACAGCGAGCCGCCGATGAAGAAGCCGTTCTCATAGCCCTGGAGCGCGAGGCCGCGGCCGTCGACGACCAGGTTGGCGCCTTCCTTGACGCCCAGGTCGACATAGGAGCTGACCTTGTTGCGGTGTTCGAGGGTGACCAGCGGGCCCATCTCGGCGTCCTTGTCGGTGCCCGGTCCGACCGTCAGGGCGCGCACCCGTGGCGCGAGTTTTTCGATCAGCCGGTCCCCGACATCACCGACGGCGACGGCCACCGAGACCGCCATGCAGCGCTCGCCGGCCGAGCCATAGGCCGAGCCCATCAGCGCGTCGACAGCCTGGTCAAGGTCGGCGTCAGGCATGACCACGAGGTGGTTCTTGGCGCCGCCGAGGGCCTGGACGCGCTTACCGCTGGCCGTGCCGGTCTTGTAGACCAGCTCAGCGATCGGGGTGGAGCCAACGAAGCTGATGGCGTGGATGCCGTCATGGGTGAGGATCGACTCCACGGCCGCGCGCCCGCCCTGGACCACGGCGAAGACGCCCGGCGGCAGGCCGGCTTCGGTCAGCAGCTCGGCGATCAGCAGTGCGGCCGAAGGGTCCTTTTCCGACGGCTTGAGGATGAAGCAGTTGCCGGTGGCCAGCGCCACCGGGATCATCCACAGCGGCACCATGCAGGGAAAGTTGAACGGGGTGACGCCGGCCACCACGCCGAGCGGTTGGCGCACCGACCAGGCGTCGATGCCGGTGGCGACGGACTCGGTGTACTCGCCCTTCAGCAGATGCGGGATGCCGCAGGCGAACTCGACGACTTCGGTGCCGCGCTGGATCTCGCCCTCGGCATCCGAGAGGATCTTGCCGTGCTCGGCGGTGATGATCGCGGCGAGCTTCTTGGTGTTCTGCTCCAGCAACTCCTTGAAGCGGAACATCACCCGGGCGCGGCGCAGCGGGGGGGTGGCGGCCCAGGCCGGCCAGGCGGCGGTGGCGGCGGCAACCGCGGCATCGACCTCGGCGGCACCGCCCATGGCGACCTTGCCGGAGACGTCGCCGGTGGCGGGGTTGTAGACATCGGCGGTGGCACCGGTGCCCGGGACGATGCGCCCGCTGAGATAGTGTCCGATCTGTTGCACGGGGCGCATCCTCCTTGATGTCGTCGCGGGTTCGCGGCGGAGTTTACCCGCAGCACGAAGCTTTGCGATATACCCAGCGCCATGAGGAGTGCCATGCCCCCTGCCATTGGATTGCCTGAGGCTGAACAGGGACCGCCGGACGCAGCACCGGCGGTGGTGCGGCGCCGTGTGTTGCGCGCGGCATTGGGCGCAGGGCTGGCGCTGCCGTTCCTGGGGCGCGGCGCCCAGGCGGCTTCGGCCTGGACGCTGTTCAGCCAGCAGGCGGATCCCGCGAGTGCCGTGACGCGTGGGCTGTTGCGGCTGTCCGACCTTGTGCGCGACCGCACCGGCGGGGCGCTGCTGATCAACGTGCGCACGGCGGGGACGCTGCCGATCGATGCCAACCAGGTGTTGGAGTCGGTGGCGACAGGCAAGGTTGAGCTTGGCGACGATGCCGGGCACGCGGTCATGGTGCCGCCGAGCGCCGTGATGCGGCTGCCGTTGCTGGCCAACGCGCCGTAGGAATGGACCAAGATCGCCGCGATCGTGCGGCCTGTGCTGGCGGACGGGCTCGAGGAGCGCGGCCTGGTGCTGCTGGCGCATTACCGCTCGGCGATGCAGCTGTTCTGGTCGCGCCAGAAGGCGGCGGCCTTCGCCGATATCGCGCGCCAGAGGGTGCGGGTGCAGTCGATCGAGCAATCGGAGTTCCTGCGCCTGTACGGCGGGGTGCATGTCATCACATCCACGGTGGAGGCAGGCGAGGCCCTGCTGTCAGGCAAGATGCATGGGACATTCGGCACCGCGGCGGGAGCCGGGCGCGCCTGGAAGACCTGGCTCAAGCACGTCTACCTGGCGGGTCCGAACTACAACGACGCGGTGATCGTGGCCGGGCGCGACGCCCTGGCACAGCTGCCGGAAGGGGCTGCGCCGGTGTTGCGGGCGGCGGCAGTGGAGGTGGGCGAGTGGATCGCGCGGACCCAGGACACCGAGGAGCAGCAACTGATCCGCGCCCTGACCGGCGAGGGGTTGAAGGCCACCCCGGCCGATCACGGCGACATACTGGATGGAACGGTGAAGATCCCGGCTTATTGGGACAGCTGGGTGCGGCTGCGCGGCGGCGAGACCGAGCGGCTGTTGCTGTCCATACGCGAGACGCTGGACCGCTAACGGATCGCGCGTCACTGTTCCCGCCCTGTGGGGAGAAGGGACAGGACGATGATCAAAGGGCGTTTCGACGGGCAGGTTGCGGTGATCACTGGCGGTGCCTCGGGCATCGGGCTGGCGATTGCGCGACGCTTTGTCGCCGAGGGCGGGCGGGTGGTTGCCAATGACATCGCGCCGGACCGGGTGGCGGCGTTGCAGACGGAGCTGGGCGCCGGCGTGGTTGCAATGGCGGGCGATGTGACGCGCGAGGAGGATGTGGCGGCACTGTTCGCGGCAGCGGAGGAGCGGTTCGGCCGCGTGGATGCCAGCTTCCATGTCGCGGGCGCCAACCGACACGGGTATATCGCGCGGATGGTGGAGGCGGACTGGGACTTCACCGTCGATCTCTGCCTCAAGGGCGTGATGTTCGCGATGAAGCATGCCGCCCAGGCCATGCTGAAGCAGGGGCGCGGCGCCATGGTGAACATCGCCTCGCTCAACGCCCATGTGCCGATGCATGCGGGTGCGGCCTACTCGGCGGCCAAGGCCGGGGTGGAGATGCTGACCAAGAACGGGGCGCTGGAGCTGACGCCCGCCGGCATCCGGGTCAACGCGATCCTGCCCGGACTGGTGCAAACGCCGCTGACGAAGCGGCTGTTCGACAATCCGGATATCCATGCCGCCTTTATGGAGCGCATCCCCCGCGGCCGGGCGGCACAGCCGGACGAGATCGCCGCACCCGCCCTGTTCCTGGCCAGCGATGATGCCAGCTACGTCTCGGGGGCCTCGCTGCTGGTCGATGGCGCCTGGGCGGTGAGCGGGTATCCCGACATGCGGCCGTGGCGGAACTGATCGCGCGCACCCATATCCTCCGCGGACAAGCAGGGAGAGTTGCGATGCGCGGGGTAGCCACACCATTTCTGAGCGGACGCCGCTGGATGCTGGCAGGGCTGGCGGCCGCCGCCCTGCCGACCGTGGCGCGGGCGCAAGGCACGCCGGTGCCGACGCCGCGGCAGACGCTGGGGCCGTTCTATCCGGTCGACTGGAACGGCGATATCGATGCCGACCTCGTCCGCCTCACCGGCGCCGCGGCCCAGGCGCAGGGGATGGTGACGCATCTGCGCGGGCGGGTGCTGGATGCCGCCGGGCGCGCGGTGGCGGGTGCGACGGTGGAGATCTGGCAGTGCGACGCCTTCGGCCGGTATCGCCATCCGCGCGACCGGGCCGATGGGCGTGACGCGGGGTTCCAGGGCTATGGCCGCTTGATCAGCGGCAGCGACGGCAGCTACGCGTTCCGCACCATCCGGCCAGTGGCCTATCCCGGGCGCACGCCGCATATCCATGTCTCGGTGGCCACCGGTGGCGCGACGCTGGTGTCGCAGTTCTACGTCGCCGGCGAGCCACAGAACCAGCGTGATTCGCTGTTCAACAGCCTGCGCGACGAACGCATGCGCGAGGCGGTGCTGCTGCGCCTGGCGCCGGCGGAGCGGATCGAGGCGGGGGCGCTGCTGGCGGAGAAGGATATTGTGTTGGGGTAAGGCAAGGTCTTCTTTTTCTGAAGAAAAAGAAGCAAAAAGACTTTCTATCCATTTGCGCCGTGCCCAACGATCAGGCCGCACGCCAATGGATAGAAGTTTTTCGTTTCTTTTTTTCAAAAAAGAACACGCTTACTTCCTCGCCGCCTCCACGATCCGCTCCCGCGTCAACGGCATGTCCCGCAACCTGAGCCCGAGCGCATGGGCCGCCGCGTTGGCGATCGCAGCCGCTGTCGGCCCCATGGTGCACTCACCCATGCCGAGCGGCGGTTCGTCGGGCGTGTCGGCCAGTTCGATGTCGATGGGCGGGATTTCGGAAAAGCGCAGGATCGGGTAGTCGGCCCAGCTGCGCGTGGCGGTGCCGGTTTCGTCGATGCGGAGTTGTTCCTTCAGCGCCATGCTGGCGGCCTGGATGATGCCGCCTTCGAGCTGGGCGCGCACGCCGTCGGGGTTGATGGCCAGCCCGGCATCGGCGGTGCACCAGATATGGCGCAGCCAGATTTCGGTATCGACCTCGACCTGTGCCACGACACAGGCATAGCCGCTCTGGTTCTTGTATCGGGCGAAGCCCATGCCGAGGCCGGTGCCGCTGCCGGCCGGGCCGCGCGACGGCCAGTTGGCCATGGCGGCGGCACGCGTCACGAGGTGGCGGGCGCGCGGGTCGGCCAGCATGTGCAGGCGGTAGGCGACGGGGTCGTGGCCGGTCAGATCGGCGAGTTCGTCCAGGAAACTCTCCAGGGCGAAGACGTTGACCACCGCGCCCAGGCCGCGCAGCGCCGAGGTGCGGATCGGGGTGCCGGCGACCAGGTTGTGGACGTAACGCACCGCCGGGACGGTGTAGTACGGCATGATGTTGCGGGTGCCGGCGCCGGGATAGGGGTCGGAGGATTCGACCGGCGGCGGCAGGGCCTGGGCATTCGGCAAGGTGCGCGAGGCGAGCAGGCGGCCGGGTCCGCGATTGACATGCGGGCCGCTGGTGATGCTTGCGGTGAGGTCGACGGGATAGCCGGCGGCGTCCAGGACGGCGCGCAGCGTGGTCTGCATCGCGGTTCCCGCCGGCGCCTGGGAGAACTCGTCCGCGCGCGACCACTGGACGCGAACCGCGGTGCCGGGGACGAGGGTTGCGATGATGGCGGCATCCAGGGCCGCGTCATCGGCGCCGTTATGGCCGTAGCAGCCCGGGCCGTGCGCGTGGTGGACGATGATCGTTTCAGGGTCGCGCTGCAGCGTGCCTGCGGCGTTGGCGCGAAAGGGGTAGACGCCTTGGACATGGCTCCAGACTTCCAGGATCCCATCATGCTCGTGGGCGATGGCGCAGGACGGGCCGAGCGAGGCGTGCGAGATGTAGGGCCGGGAATAGCTGGCGCTATGGGTGCGGCCGGCCGGGGCGGGGCCTTCGTCGCCGCGGGTGCGGCTATCGGCGGGTTGGGTGGCGAGCCAGGCGGCCTCGGCCATACTGGGGTCGGGCGTGTCGGCATTGTCCCAGCGCGGCCGGGCGGCCTCGACCGCGGTGCCCAGCACCGTCATGTCGGGCGCCAGGATGGCGGCGAAGTCGCCGCTGCGGACCAGGCGGGCGCCGCTGCGGGCGATGGCGGCCTCGTCCAGTTGGCGCAGAGTGGCGCCTGGCCGGGGCTGGCGCAGGACCCTCGCATGCAGCATGCCGGGCAGCACCATGTCATGGACGAAGCCGCCGCCGGCGAGTTTCTGCGGCAGATCGCGGCGCGGCGTGCTGGTGCCCACGATGCGGTGGGCGCTGCGCGGCTTCGGCGCCACGGTTCCGGCGGCGTCGCGGGCGAGATCGACGCGCGGCGCCAGGGTCCAGTAGTCATGGCCGGTGGGCGTGCCGTCCCGCAGGATGACGCCATCCTCGACGGAGAGGTCGGCGGCCGCGACGTTCAGCAGCCGCGCGGCCTCGGCCAGGAACAGGGCGCGCGCCTCGGCGCAGACCAGGCGCAACGAGGCGCCGCCGACCTCAATGGAGAGGCTGCTCGAGGTGGAGCCCTCATCGGGCGCCAGGGCGGTGTCGCCGGCACGCCAGGCCAGGCGCGACAGCGAGACGTCCAGCTCCTCGGCGGCGATCTGCGCCAGCGCGGTGCTGATGCCCTGGCCGATCTCCACCTTGCCGACGCTGACATGGACCTGGCCGCCGGCGAAGCGCAGCCAGCGGTCGAGGCGGCGGTTGTCGGCGAGGCTCTTGGGCAGACTGTTCATGGCACGTCTCCCGCGGCGGCGCGCTGCACGGCGCGCAGGATGCGCGGATGGGCGCCGCACCGGCAAAGCTGGGCGTCCAGCGCCTGGACGATCTCGCCGCGGGTCGGGCTTGCGTTGCGCGACAGCAGCGCGACGGCCGCCACCACCATGCCGGAGAGGCAGTAGCCGCACTGGCCGGCCTGCTCGGCCAGCAGGGCGGCGATGACGGGATGGTCCTGCAACCCCTCGACAGTGGTCACCGCGCGGTCGCGCAGCGTGCCAATCTCGCGGCCGCAGGACTGGGTGGCAACGCCGTCGACCAGCACGAGGCAGGCGCCGCATTGCTCCTCGCCGCAGCCGAAGCGGGTGCCGGTCAGGCCGAATTCGTAGCGCAGGACGTCGAGCAGGTTGGCGGTGGGCGGCGCCGTGCTGGTGCGTGGCGTGCCGTTGACGGTGAGGGAGGTCATGGCTTGGCGGGACCTGCGTTCGGGGTGGCGGGATGTGCGCGCAGCCTAGCGGATATGTCAGGGCGGCGGAAACCGCGCGGCCGTCGCCAGCGCCTGCAGATGCGACAGCTCGCCCTGCCGGCGGGCACCATAGGAGATGGGGATGCGAGTCATCGCGACCGCAACCTTGAAACAAGTCGATGGCGATGATGGTATGGCAGGGGGGCCGGGCCAAACCCCGGGAGAGGCCGCGCGCATGTCCGAGTCCGTTCCGATCCACCCGATGCGCGGTCCCAACCGCTTCAAGCTCGGCGTGTTCAGGGCCAATGCCGATGGCGGGCTGACGCTGACCCGGGTGCCCGAGCGCTGGCAGGCCAGGTGGGCCGACGTCGTGGCGGTGGCGCGGATGGCCGACCGGGCAGGCATCGAGTTCTTCCTGCCGATCGCGCGCTGGAAGGGCTTCGGCGGCGACATGAACTCGCGCGAGTGGAGCTACGAGACCCTGACCTATGCCGCCGCCCTGGCTGGGGTGACCGAGCGGATCGCGCTGTTCTCCACCGTGCATGTGCCGATGGTGCATCCGGTCTTCGCCGCCAAGGCGATGGCCACGATCGACCATGCCAGCGGCGGACGCGCCGGGCTCAACATCGTCTGCGGCTGGAACCCCGACGAGTTCGAGCTGTTCGGGCTGGAGATGATCGAGGACCGCTATACCCAGGGGCTGGAATGGTTCGAGATCATGCGCCGCATCTATGCCAATGCGGGGGCCGATACCGGGCCGTTCGACTTCGACGGGCGGTTCTACCAGTTGAAGAACGTCTCCGGCCGCCCGGCCCCGCTGCAGCGGCCGCGGCCGGTCATGCTGAACGCCGCCTTCTCGCCGCCGGGGCGGGAATTCGCGGCGCTCGCGGCGGATTACCTGTTCACCACCTTCACCGAGATCGAGTCCGGCCGCGCGGTGATCGACGACATGACGGCCCGCGCCGCCGCGACCGGGCGCGAGGTGGGGGTCTACACCACCTGCCATGTGGTCTGCCGGCCCAGCGCGGACGAGGCCGAGGCGTAGTACGAGCACTACGCGGTCACCCACGAGGACACGGTGAGCGTGGACAAATACATGAAGGCCAAGCAGACCTTCTCCGGATCGCATGACGCGGACGCCTACCGGCTGCATCGCAAGCGCTTCGCCGGCGGCGCCGGGACCTATCCGCTGGTCGGCACGCCGCAGCACATCGCCGCCGAGATGGTGCGCATGGCCGCGGCGGGGTTCGCCGGCACCACGGTCAGCTTCGTCAACTTCAAGGATGAGCTGCCCTATTTCATCGAGACGGTGTTGCCGCTGCTGTGCGATGCCGGGCTGCGCAACCAGGAGTCGTTCTGATGCTTCCCTCCGCCGAGAACCCGACCATCTGCTTCGCCCATGTCGCCTACCAGATGCAGGCCCGCTTTGCCCTGCGCGAAAGCGGGATCACCAGCTTCGAGGTCCGCGATCGCGCGGCGCTGGAGGCCCGCATCGCCGAGGCCGATGTGCTGGTGGTGTCCGGCCTGTGGCACAACGCGCTGGCCGAACTGGGCGGCAAGCTCAAATTCATCCAATCGATCGGCGCCGGCACCGACCAGTTCGACCGCACCGTGCTTTCGGCCAAGGGCATCCGGCTGGCCAGCGCCGCCGGGGTGAACGCCCGCGCGGTGTCCGAGCACGCGATGTCGCTGATCCTGGCACTCGCCCGCCGCCTGCCGGAGGCGCGGGACAACCAGGGCCGGAAATTCTGGCGCGGCATGATCGGCGACCTCACGCAGCGCGAGGACGAGCTGACCGACAAGACGCTGATCGTCGTCGGGCTTGGCCGCATCGGCGGGCGCCTGGCGCAACTGGCCAAGGCGTTCGACATGCGGGTGATCGGGGTGCGGCGCGACCCCGCCGGCGGACGCGGCGCGGCGGATGAGGTGCATGCGCTGTCGGCCCTGCCGGACCTGTTGCCGGCGGCGGATTTCGTGGCGCTCACCTGCCCGCTGACGGCGGAGACCACCAACCTGATCGACGCCGCGGCGCTGTCGCGCATGCGGCGCTCGGCCTTTCTGGTGAATTGCGCCCGCGGCCGGGTCATCGACGAGCCGGCCCTGGTCGCGGCACTCGCCGCCGGCACGATCGCCGGCGCCGGCATCGATGTCACCTGGGAGGAGCCGCTGCCAGCCGAAAGCCCGCTCTGGGATGCGCCCTACGCCTTCATCACCCCGCACACCGCGGGCGAGACCCGACGCTATGAGGACAATGTTCTCGATATCTTGATGGAGAACCTGTCCCGGCAATGGCGCGGCGAGTTGGCACTGCTGAATCAGGTGGTGTAGGCGTGACAAGACGCCATGACCGCCGGAGCCTGATGTGTCGCAGGATGACGTGAGAGAGTCGACATCCGCGCCCGCGACCTATGCGTGGGACGAGATCACCGCGCGTGCGGCGGCGGTGCGGGCGCATTCGGCCCAGCTGGCGTCGGTGACCAACCGGACTGCCGCGCGCCCGGTCTGGCAGTACAACCACGTCATCGCCTATGGCCAGTCGCTGTCCAGCGGCTGGGAGGGGTGGCCGGCGCTGTCGGTGCGGCCCAGGCATAACAGCCTGATGATCGGCGCCTCGGTGAACGGCACCAACGAGAGCGGCGCCGCCTGGCTTCCCGCCGGCCCCGCGGTGTTTCGCCCGCTAGTCGCCACGGTGATGACCAAGGCGCCGAATGGCGAGGTGCTGGGTGCCGAAGAGGTCGCCGCCCTGGCCCCCGGAACCATCGCGCTGGGCGAGACGATCCTGGAGGGCGCGCTGGATTTCTGGCGCGGCCGCCAGCTCGCCCTGCGCGCAACCCGCGGCGGGGACGGCTTCGCCGGGTCTTTCGTCGCCTCGTCCTGCGGGGTCGGCGGCCGCTCGATTGAACAGCTGAGCCCGGGTGCGGTGCCGCCGCTGTTCGACCGGCCGCGCATGGCCGCGGCCCTGGGCAAGCAACTCGCCGATTCCGCCGGCGGCAGCTATGGCGTGGCGGCCCTGCTCCTCCTGCATGGCGAGAACAACTCGGTCGGGACCACCGGCAGCGATGACCGCGGCGAATTCGTGCGGCAGACGGCAGCCCTCCAGGCGGCCTTCAACCGCGACATCGTCGCCGGGATCGCCGGCCAGGACAGCTCGCCCGCGGTGTTCACGCACCAGGTGAGCGGCCTGTATGTCCGCGATGCCAACGCGATGTCGATCCCGATGGCGCAGCTCGACTGCGCTTATTCCCTGCCTAATTGGTTCCTCGTCGGCCCGTCCTATCCCGTGACCGAAAAGGGCGGCCATCTCGATCCGAACGGCTATCGCTGGCTCGGCCAACAATTCGGCAAGGTCATGCACAAGGTGCTGGACCTCGATGAGGGCTGGAAGCCGCTGCATCCGCTGCGCGCCAGCTGGCGCGGGACCCAGGTGCTGATCGAGTTCCATGTGCCGCATCCGCCGCTGGTGTTCAGCCCCTGCTACGTGCGGACCAAGGCGACAAGCTGGGCCGATGGCGGCTTCAGCGTGACCGATGATGACGGCCGGATCAGCGTGACCGCCGCGGCGGTGGTGGCAGATACCAGCGTGTTGCTGGTGCTGGAGCGCGCGCCCGGCGCCAATCCGCATGTCTGGTATGGCGACCAGACCTCCCATGGCGGCTACGGCAACCTGCGCGACAGCGACCCGACTCTGGCAAGCGCGGTCTATGAATTCCGCGAGGGCAGCGGCCAGTACCCGGGGGCGAATATCCCCGAACTGATTGGCAAGCCCTATCCGCTGTGGAATTGGTGCGTGGTCTTCCGCGCCGCTCTGCAGCCCGATCCCGCTCCGCTCGCGGCAGCCGCCCCGGAACCGGTGCCAGAGCCGACGCCCGGGCCGACGCTCGAGCCGGCGCCCGAGCCGGCGCCCGAGCCGGCGCCAGAACAGAAGCCCGTCGCCGTGGCGCCAGAGATCGCCGAGGAAGCGCCCCCCCCAGGTCGTCGCCCCCGCGGCGGAAGAGCAGCCGGTGGCTGCAGCACCGGAGCCAGATCCGGCCTTGCCGCTAGCCACCAACCTCACACCGGAAGCACCAGCCGCACCACCCGAGACACCTACGCCGCTGCCCCCCGCAACCGCATCCGAGGGCACCGCGCCCGGTGGCGTGCTGAACTGGCTGCGCCGCCTGCTCGGGCGACGTTATACCAACCGCCCTAGCCTCTGACACACGCCCACTGCCTATGTCCGATGGATGCGATCCGCATTGGGTCTTCGGCGAGGAAGTTCCATGCGTCTTTGCATGCTTGGACGATGGCGTCGTAGCTGTCCCAGACCAGACTGCTGAGTTTGTTGGCGCGCAAGTAGTCC
>CAXNGD010000049.1:0-11301 GCA_964201575.1 Acetobacterales bacterium
TGCACGCCGTGCCGGGAAGGCACCGGCTGGATGATGCGGGTGATGAACCGCATGGTCCAGGGCCGGGCCGAGCCGGAAGAGATCGATACCCTCGAACAGGTGACCAAGCAGGTCGAGGGCCACACCATCTGCGCCCTCGGCGACGCCGCCGCCTGGCCGATCCAGGGGCTGATCCGGCATTTCCGGCCGGTCATGCTGGAGCGGATCCAGCAATACAAATCCCGCGGGGCCACCCGCATGGCTGCGGAGTAGGCGCCATGGTGACGGTCACCGTCGACGGCATCGATGTCGATGTCCCGCCCGGCTCCAACGTCCTGCAAGCCTGCGAGGCCGCCGGCAAGGAAGTTCCCCGGTTTTGCTACCACGAGCGGCTTTCCGTGGCGGGAAACTGCCGCATGTGCCTGGTGGAAATCGAGAAGGCACCACCAAAACCCTTCGCCTCCTGTGCCTATCCGGTCGCCGAAGGCATGGTGGTGCACACCGACACGCCGATGGTGATCAAGGCGCGCCAGGGGGTGATGGAATTCCTGCTGATCAACCACCCGCTGGACTGCCCAATCTGCGACCAGGGCGGCGAGTGCGACCTGCAGGACCAGGCGGTCGGCTATGGCCGCGATAGCTCGCGCTATGACGAACACAAGCGCGCGGTGAAGGACAAGAACCTTGGCCCGCTGGTCAAGACGGTGATGACGCGCTGCATCCACTGCACGCGCTGCATCCGCTTCTCGGCCGAAATCGCCGGCGTCTCCGAACTCGGCGCGACGGCCCGCGGCGAGGGCATGGAAGTCGGCACCTATGTCGAGAAGGCGCTGTCCAGCGAGCTGTCCGGCAACCTGATCGACATTTGTCCGGTCGGCGCGCTGACCTCCAAGCCCTATGCCTTCGTCGCGCGGCCGTGGGAGCTGAAGAAAACCGACAGCGTCGATGTGCTGGACGCCGTGGGTGCGGCCATCCGCGTCGATGCCCGCGGGCCGGAAGTGCTGCGCATCCTGCCGCGCCTCAACGAGGACGTGAACGAGGAATGGCTGGCCGACAAGTCGCGCTTCTCGATCGACGGGCTGAAGCGCCGCCGGTTGGACAGCTGCTGGGTGCGGCGGGACGGCAAGATGGTCAAGGCCAGCTGGGACGAGGCCTTCGCCGCTATCGCCGCTAAGCTGAATGGCATGGCCGGAGACCGCATCGGCGCCATCGCCGGTGATCTCGCCGATGCCGAGAGCATGCTGGCGCTGAAGGACCTGATGGCCGCGCTGGGCTCGCAGAATATCGACTGCCGCCAAGACGGGTCCGAAACCGACGTCTCGCGCCGCGATTTCTACACGTTCAACACCGCGATCGCCGGCATCGAGGAGGCGGACGCCATCCTGCTGGTTGGTACCAACCCGCGGACCGAGGCGCCGCTGATCAATGCGCGCATCCGCAAGCAATGGGTGGCAACCGGGGTCAAGGTCGCCGCGATCGGACCGGCCGCCGACCTGACCTATCCCGTCACCAATCTGGGCAACGCGCCCGCCCTCCTGGACGGCAGCAACCCGTCCTTCGCCACGCTGAAGGCGGCCAAGAAGCCGATGCTGATCGTGGGGCAGGGCGCTCTGGCCCGCCCGGACGGTGCGGCGATCCTGGCCGCCTGCTGGAAGCTCGCCGCGGAGACCGGCATGCTGACCGCCGAGTGGCACGGCTTCAACGTGCTGCACACGGCCGCCGCCCGCGTCGGTGGGCTCGATCTCGGCTTCCTGCCGGGCAAATCCGGAAAATCTCTGTCCGCCATGCTCGGCGGCGGTGTCGACGTCCTTTGGCTGCTGGGTGCGGACGAGTTCGATGCCGCGAAAATCGGCGCCAGCACCTTCGTCATCTACCAGGGCCATCACGGTGACCGCGGTGCCGCCCGCGCCGATGTCATCCTCCCTGGCGCCGCCTACACCGAGAAGAACGGCACCTATGTGAACACCGAGGGCCGGGTCCAACGCGGCCAGATGGCGATCTATCCGCCCGGCGATGCGCGCGCCGACTGGACCATTCTCCGGGCTTTCAGCGCGGTGGTGGCGAAGACCCTGCCTTACAACGACATCGACGCCCTGCGCGCCCGGCTGGAGGCGACCAACCCGGTCTTCACCCGCATCGACATCCTGCCGCGCTTCGGCTGCACCGACATGACGGGCCCCGCCGGTGACGCGACTGCCCTGTCCGGCCCCGCCTTCACGCCCACCATCGCGAACTACTACCAGACCGACCCGATCAGCCGCGCCAGCCGGACCATGGACGAGTGCACCGCGACCTACATCACGCCGACGCACGCCAAGGCGGCGGAGTAGGCGCCATGGTCGATTTCCTGTTCAACCACCCGGTCGGCTTCACCCTCCTCACCGTCGGCAAGGCGCTGGCGATGCTGGTGCCGCTCTTGATCGCCGTCGCCATGATGACGCTGGCCGAACGCAAGATCATGGCCGCGATCCAACTGCGAAGGGGCCCCAACGTCGTCGGCCCGTTCGGTCTGCTCCAGCCATTCGCCGACGCCATCAAGATGCTGATGAAGGAAACCATCATCCCCACCGGGGCCAATCGGGTCCTTTTCCTGCTGGCGCCGATGCTGACCTTCGCCTTAGCGATGATCGCCTGGGCGGTGATCCCGGTGAACGATGGCTGGGCCATCGCCGACATCAACGTGGGCATCCTCTATCTCTTCGCGATCTCCTCGATGGGCGTCTACGGCATCATCATCGCCGGCTGGGCCAGCAACTCGAAATACCCATTCCTCGGCGCCCTGCGCTCGGCCGCCCAGATGGTCAGCTACGAAGTCTCGATGGGCTTCGTCATCGTCACCGTCCTGCTCTGCGTCGGCTCGCTGAACCTGAACGCCATCGTCAAGGCGCAGGAGACGATCTGGTTCATCATCCCGCTCTTCCCGATGGCGGTCATCTTCTTCATCTCGACGCTCGCGGAGACCAACCGCTCGCCCTTCGACCTGCCGGAAGGCGAGAGCGAGATCGTCGCCGGCTTCTTCGTCGAATACAGCTCGCTGAGCTTCGGGCTGTTCTTCCTCGGCGAATACGCCAACATGTTCCTGATGGCGGCGATGACCACCATCCTGTTCCTGGGCGGCTGGCTGCCACCTTTCGGGCTGGAGCCGTTCACCTGGATCCCCGGACCGATCTGGTTCGTGCTGAAGATCTGCTTCATCATGTTCGTCTTCGTCTGGGTCCGCGCCACCTTCCCGCGCTACCGCTATGACCAGCTGATGCGCCTGGGCTGGAAGGTCTTTCTCCCGTTCTCGCTGTTCTACCTTGTGCTGGTTGCCGGCGTGCTGCTCGCAATGGGCTGGCTGCCCAAGGCCGTATAGGAAACCGCCATGGCATTCCTCGACCGCACCGCACGCAGCCTCCTGCTTGGCGAACTCGTCAGCGGCATGGCGCTCACCCTGAAGTACTTCTTCAAGAGGAAGGTCACCATCAACTACCCGTACGAGCGCCAGGCGCTTTCGCCCCGCTTCCGTGGTGAACACGCCCTGCGCCGCTACCCGAACGGCGAGGAACGCTGCATCGCCTGCAAGCTGTGCGAGGCGGTCTGCCCGGCCCAGGCCATCACCATCGAGGCCGAGCCGCGCGACGACGGCAGCCGCCGCACCACGCGCTACGACATCGACATGACCAAATGCATCTATTGCGGCCTGTGCGAGGAAGCCTGCCCGGTCGACGCCATCGTCGAAGGCCCGAACCTGGAATTCGCCACCGAGACCCGCGAAGAGCTGTTCTACAACAAGGCCAAGCTGCTGGAGAACGGCGACCGCTGGGAGCCCGCGATGGCCAAGCGGCTCGAACAGGACGCGCCCTACCGATGAGCAGTTGGACGGTGGGAAAGCCAGGCGGCAGGAAGAGTCTTCTTTTTGTGAACAAAAAGAAGCAAAAAAACTTTATCCGTTTGCGTCTCGCCTCCCCGGCGGCGTTCGGTGCCCGGCTTGATGGACAGAAGTTTTTTGCTTCTTTTTTTCAAAAAAGAAGAATCCTGCCTTCCTCTCTTCTGGGTTTACCCGGCCGATGATCGCCAGTCTCGCCTTCTACCTGTTCTCCGCCATCCTGCTGGTCTCGGCCGGCATGGTGGTGACCGCGCGCAACCCGGTGCATTCGGTGCTGTTCCTGGTGCTCGCCTTCTTCAACGCCGCCGCCCTGTTCCTGCTGGCCGGGGCCGAGTTCCTGGCGATGATCCTGGTCATCGTCTATGTCGGCGCGGTCGCGGTGCTGTTCCTCTTCGTCGTGATGATGCTGGACATCAACTTCTCCCAGCTGCGCGAGGGCTTCCAGCGCTATCTGCCGATCGGCGCCACCGTGGCGGTGGTCCTGCTGGCCGAACTCGCCATCGTGCTCGGCGGATGGAGCCTGGCGCCGCAATCCGCCGCCCTGCGCGCCGCCCCGATGGACGCCACCACCTCCAACACGGTGCAGATCGGCAAGATCCTTTACACAGACTACATCCTGCTGTTCCAGGCATCCGGCCTGATCCTGCTGGTTGCGATGATCGGCGCCATCGTCCTGACCCTGCGCGAGCGCGACTTCTCGCGCAACCAGAGCATCGCCGACCAGCTCGCCCGCACACCTGCCGACACCATGGAACTCATGGACCTCGCTCCCGGCGCCGGGACCAAGACCACCGGCTTCCTGCGCCCCAAGGCAAAGACGCCGGAGCCGGTCGCCGAAGACCACGGCCACCATGGGGGACACCACTGAGATGCTGCTTCCGGTCCCCCTCAGCCACTACCTCGCCGTCTCCGCCATCCTGTTCGTGATGGGCATCTTCGGCATTTTCCTCAACCGCAAGAACGTCATCATCATCCTGATGTCGGTCGAGCTGATCCTGTTGTCGGTCAACCTCAACCTCGTTGCTTTCTCCGGCGCCCTGGGCGATCTCGCCGGCCAGATCCTGGCGATGTTCGTGCTGACCGTGGCCGCCGCCGAGGCCGCGATCGGGCTCGCCATCCTGGTGATCTACTTCCGCAACCGCGGCTCGATCGAGGTTGAGGACGTCACGCTGATGAAGGGCTGACCAGAGATGCTGTTCGCAACCGCGGTCCTGTCGCCGCTGCTCGGCGCCATCGTCGCCCTGCTCTTCGGCCGCCAGATCGGTGACCGCGCCGCCCAGGCGGTGACCATCCTGTGCATGATCCTCGCCGCCGTCTGCGGCACCGCGGCGTTCATTTCGCTGGTCTATGGCGGCGGCTCCCCCGGCGTCGTCACGCTCGGCACCTGGGTTTCCTCCGGCGACTTCACCGTCTCGTGGGCCCTGCGCTACGACACGCTGTCGGCGGTCATGGTGGCCATGGTCACCTTCGTCGCCACCCTGATCCACATCTACTCTGTGGGTTACATGGGCCACGAGCCACACGGCACGGTCTATCGGTTCTTCAGCTATCTCAGCCTGTTCACCTTCGCCATGCTGATGCTGATCACCTCGGACAACCTGCTCCAGCTCTTCTTCGGCTGGGAAGGCGTGGGCCTGGCGAGCTACCTCCTCATCGGCTACTGGTACCACAAGCCCAGCGCCTGTGCGGCGGCCATCAAGGCCTTCATCGTCAACCGCATCGGCGATCTCGGCTTCGCGCTCGGCATCGCGCTCATCTTGGTCGTCTTCGGCAGCATCAGCTTCGATGCCATCTTCGCCGCCGTCGGCCAGCACCAGAACGACGCCTATCGCGTCCTCGGCACCAGCTTCCGCGCCTATGAGGTCATCGGCATCCTCCTGTTCATCGGCGCCGCCGGCAAATCTGCCCAGCTCGGCCTGCATGTCTGGCTGCCGGACGCGATGGAGGGGCCCACCCCGGTCTCCGCCCTGATCCACGCCGCCACCATGGTCACCGCTGGCGTCTTCCTGATGGCGCGGATGTCCCCGGTGCTGGAATACGCGCCCTACGCGATGGGCTTCGTCACCTTCATGGGCGCCAGCACCGCGCTCTTCGCCGCCACCGTCGGCTGCGTGCAGAACGACATCAAGCGCATCATCGCCTACTCGACCTGCTCCCAGCTCGGCTACATGTTCATCGCCGCCGGCGTCGGCGCCTACCAGGCCTCGGTCTTCCACCTCCTGACCCACGCCTTCTTCAAGGCCCTGCTCTTCCTCGGCGCCGGCAGCGTGATCCACGCCATGTCCGACGAACAGGACATCCGCCGCATGGGCGGCATCTGGAAGAAGATCCCGCTGACCTACAGCATGATGTGGATCGGCAGCCTGGCCCTGGCCGGCGTCTTCCCCTTCGCCGGCTACTATTCCAAGGATGCCGTCCTCGAAGCTGCCTATGCCGCGCACGGCACTTTCGCCCATTACGCCTTCTGGTGCGGCATCCTCGCCGCCTTCCTGACGGCGTTCTACTCCTGGCGCCTGCTGATCCTCACCTTCCACGGCGCCCCGCGCGCCGACAAGCACACCATGGACCATGTCCACGAAAGCCCCGCCTCGATGACGGTGCCGCTCATCCTGCTGGCCACCGGCGCGGTGCTGACCGGCATGGTGTTCAACCAACAGTTGATCGGCGAGCAGTGGCAGGCCTTCTGGGGTGCCTCCATCCATAACGGCCCGGCCAACCACGTCCTGCATGACATGCACGCGCTGCCCGCCTGGGTCCCGCTGGCCCCCAGCATCGTCGGCATCGCCGGCATCGCCCTGGCCTACCTGCTCTACATGGGCCTGCCGCACATCCCCGGCCAACTGGCCACCCAGTTCGGCGGCGTCTACCGCTTCTTGCTCAACAAGTGGTATTTCGACGAGCTGTACGACCGCATCTTCGTCCGCCCCACCATGTCCCTCGCCCGCAATTTCTGGCAGGTCGGCGACGCCACCATCATCGACGGCATCCCCAACGGCATGGCGGCCCTCACCGCGCATAGCGCTGGGCGCGTGGCCAGGCTGCAGACCGGCTCCATCGCCCATTACGCCTTTGCCATGCTGATCGGCGTCGTCGTGCTGGTCAGCCTCTACTTGATCATCCGGTGAGCCGCCCATGAACGCCCTCAACGCGGCCGGCTTTCCGCTCCTTTCCCTGCTGACCTTCCTGCCGTTGATCGGTGGCGTGATCATCATGACCATCCGCGGGTCGGAGGAGGCGATCGCCACCAACGCCCGCTGGACCGCGCTCTGGACCAGCCTGATCGTGTTCCTGCTGTCGCTGGTCCTGTGGTTCCGTTTCGACACCTCCAGCGCCGGCTTCCAGTTCGTCGAACAGGCCGCCTGGCTGCCGGAATGGGGCATCTCCTACAAGATGGGCGTGGACGGCATTTCCGTCCTCTTCATCCTGCTCGCCACCGCGCTCACCCCCATCTGCATCCTGGCCAGCTGGGAGAGCATCGGCACCCGCGTGCGCGAGTTCATGTTCGCCTTCCTGGTGCTCGAAACCATGATGGTCGGCATGTTCGCGGCGCTCGATTTCGTCGTCTTCTACATGTTCTTCGAAGGCGTCCTGATCCCGATGTATCTCATCATCGGCGTCTGGGGCGGCCCGCGGCGCGTCTATGCGGCGATCAAGTTCTTCCTGTACACCCTCGCCGGCTCCGTCCTCATGCTGCTCGCCCTGCTGGCCATGTGGTATGCGGCCGGCTCCACTGATATCCAGGTCCTGATGGCGCATAAATTCGCACCCTCGGTCCAGACCTGGCTGTTCCTCGCCTTCTTCGCCAGCTTCGCCGTCAAGGTGCCGATGTGGCCCGTCCACACCTGGCTGCCGGACGCCCATGTCGAGGCGCCAACCGCCGGCTCCGTCATCCTCGCCGGCGTGCTGCTGAAGATGGGCGCCTATGGCTTCCTGCGCTTCTCCGTGCCCATGCTGCCGGACGCCACCGCCTATTTCGCCCCGATGATGTTCACCCTCTCGGTTGTGGCAGTGATCTACACCTCGCTGGTCGCACTCGCGCAGACCGACATGAAGAAGCTGATCGCCTATTCCTCGGTGGCCCATATGGGCGTCGTCACCATCGGGATCTTCACCGTCAACGAACAGGGCCTCTCCGGCGCGCTGTTCCAGATGCTCAGCCACGGCGTGGTCTCCGCCGCCCTCTTCCTCTGCGTCGGCGTGGTCTATGACCGCATCCATTCCCGGGAGATCGCGCGCTACGGCGGGCTGGCCGACCGCATGCCGAAATACGCCCTCGCCTTCATGCTGTTCTCCATGGCCTCGGTCGGCCTGCCCGGCACCGCCGGCTTCGTCGGCGAGTTTTTGGTACTTGTCGGCGCCTTCAAGGTCAGCTTTTGGCTGGCGCTCTTGGGCTCCATGGGCATGATCCTGGGTGCGGCCTACATGCTTTACCTCTACCGCCGCGTGATCTTCGGCCGCATCACCCGCGACGACCTCAAGGGCATCCTCGATCTCTCCCCGCGCGAGATCGCCGTCTTCGCCCCGCTGGTCTTCCTCACCCTGTGGATGGGCATCTACCCGTCCAGCTTCTCGGTGTTCTGGGACGCCACCGTCGCGGCCATGGTCGAGAAACACATCGCGGCCCTCGATAGTACCACCAAGCTGGCCGGAGTGCTGTTACCGTGAACTCTCACGTCGTAAACTGGCAACTCGCCCTTCCCGAAATCGTGCTGTCCAGCGCCGGCATGGCCATCCTGATCTACGGCGTACTGGCGCGTGGCGAGAAGACCTTCTTCACCGCCTCGATGATGGTGCTCGGCGCCCTGGTGCTGGCCGCCGTGCTGGTCATGTCCGGCGGATCCGGCGACGGCTATAACGGCCTGTTCGCCGTCGACGCCTACAGCAACTTCGCCAAGCTGCTCATCCTGGTGGCGGTCGGCCTCTGCGTGATCATGTCGCTCGACTACAACGAACACGCCAATCTCCGCCGCTTCGAGTTCCCCATCCTGATGCTGTTCTCCGCCGTCGGCATGATGCTGATGGTCTCGGCCAACAGCCTGATGACGCTGTATCTCGGCCTCGAACTGATGAGCCTGCCGATCTACGTACTTGCCGCCTCCGCGCGCGACGAGCGCCGCTCGGCCGAGGCCGGGCTCAAATACTTCGTCCTCGGCGCCCTCGCCTCCGGCCTGCTGCTCTACGGCATCTCCCTGGTCTACGGCTTCGCCGGCAGCATGTCGTTCGACTCCATTGCCAAGGCGATGGCCGATCCCAAATTCGCCTCCCCTGGCCTGACCGTCGGCATCGTCTTCATCGTCGCCGGCCTGTCCTTCAAGGTCTCCGCCGTGCCGTTCCACATGTGGACCCCGGACGTCTACGAGGGCGCCCCCACCCCGGTCACCGCCTTCATGGGCACGGCGCCGAAGGTCGCCGCCATGGTCCTGCTGGTCGGCCTGCTCGCCGGCCCGTTCGGCGAGCAACTGTCGCAATGGCAACAGCTGATCGTCCTGGTCTCCATCGCCTCCATGCTGCTCGGCTCGCTCGCCGCCATCCGGCAGGCCAACATCAAGCGCCTGATGGCCTATTCCTCGATCGGCCACATGGGCTACGCGCTGATCGGCCTGGCCGCCGGCACCGCAGACGGCGTGCGTGGCGTCCTGATCTACCTGCTGACATACGTCTTCATGAACGCCGGCACCTTCGCCTGCATCATCGCCATGCGCCGCCAGGGCCGCAACGTCGAGGGCGTCAATGACCTCGCCGGCGTCGGCCGCACCGACCCGATGCTGGCCCTCGCCCTGGCCGTGTTCATGTTCTCCATGGCCGGCATCCCGCCCTTCTCCGGCTTCTGGGGCAAATACTTCATCTTCACTGCGGCGGTCCAACAGGGCATGTGGACCCTGGCGGTGATCGGCGTGCTGACCAGTGTGATCGGCGCATTCTATTACATCCGCATCATCAAGGTGATGTATTTCGACGACGCTGCCCCCGCCTTCGACGCCCGACCGGCCTCGCTCTCCTTCGTCGCCGCCGCCGGCGGCCTGTTCACAACCTTCTTCTTCGTCTTCCCCGCCCCCGTGGTCGCTGCCGCCCAGGCCGCCGCAAAGGTTCTCTTCCCGTGACCCCACCCTCCAGCCGCCCGGACTGGCGGCTGGAAGTCTACGACGAACTGCCCTCCACCTCGGACCTCGTCCGCGCCCGCGCCGAAGCCGGCGAACCTGCCGGCCTCGCCATCCTCGCCCGCCGCCAAACCCAGGGCCGCGGCAGCCGTGGCCGCGCCTGGTCCACGCCGGCCGGCAATCTCGCCATCTCCATTCTCCTGCGCCCCGACCTCGCCGTCCGCGACGCCGCCTGCATGTCTCTGCTCTCCGGCCTCGCCCTCGCCGAGGCTGTCGCCGCCATCCTCCCGTCCGGCCCCACCCTGGCGCTGAAATGGCCCAACGACCTCATGCTGAACGGCCAGAAACTCGCCGGCATCCTGCTCGACAGCCACGGCGATGGGCAGGGCAGGGTGGCCTGGCTGATCCCCGGCATCGGCGTGAACCTGGCCTACGCCCCCGAACTCCCCGACCGCATCGCCGCCTGCCTCGCCAACCACATGCCAGCCCCGGCCCCGGAAGCCTTCGCCCCCATTCTGCTGGACCGCCTCGCCCACTGGTCCGACATCCACGCCGCCTCGGGCTTCCCCCCGGTCCGCGCCGCGTGGCTCACCCACGCCCAACCGCCCGGCAGCCCGATGAGCCTCAAACTCGGGGCAGAATTGCTGCAAGGCACCTTTGCCGGGCTCGATGACGATGGTAGTTTGATGATGGCCCAAAATGGCGCCGTCCGCCGATACTCGACTGGCGAAGTGCTAGAAGGCTGGGCTCCGCCCAGACCCGCCAGGGGGCCAAGCCCCCTGGACCCTTAAATTTTAAGGTCCAGGGGCTTGGCCCCTGGTGGGTCTGGGCGAAGCCCAGCCTTCCTTAGGAGCGTAACCGAATGCTTCTCGTCGTAGACGCCGGCAACACCAACACCGTGATGGCCATCCATGACGGCCACAACTGGGTCGGCCGCTGGCGCATGTCCACCAACGCCCAGCGCACTTCGGACGAATACGCCGTCTGGCTGCTCACCCTCCTCACCCAGGCCGGCCTCAAGCGCGACCAGGTCAACGCGGCCGTCATCGGCACCGTCGTCCCCGCCGCGCTGTACGACCTCCGCCGCCTCTGCCGCGACTGGTTCGAAGTCGAGCCCCTGGTTGCCAACGCAAGGCTCGACTGGGGCTTCGAGATCAAGATCCCCAACCCCGACGAAGTCGGCGCCGACCGCCTGCTCAACACCCTGGCCTGCCACCAGACCTATGGCGGCCCCGCCGTGGTGATCGATTTCGGCACCGCCACCACCTTCGACGTCATGGACCGCGACGGCGCCTATCTCGGCGGCGTCATCGCCCCGGGCATCAACCTGTCCATCGAGGCCCTGCACCGCGCCGC
>CAXNGD010000050.1:0-11295 GCA_964201575.1 Acetobacterales bacterium
CGAAGACGATGAGTGCGCCAGATTGGTGATCGTGATCGCCGTGCCCATGACCGCCCTCAACGCCGCGAATCGCAGCCAGAGACGAGGGAATCAGAGAATGCCACCGTTGGAAACAGCCGAGAGTCCGAGGTTGGGGCGGTTGGTATAAGTCTCGCCGCCCGTGCCCGGACCGGATTCCAATGTTTCCACGCACTGCCGCATGAACTGGCCCTGTTGCACAGTCGGGCACACGCCGACCACCTGCTTCGCCCTGGCGCGGACCTGCTGCACGATCTGCTCCGCCACCGCGGCACCGTCGGATTCCGACAGCCGCAGCCGGTTCAACAGATATATGCGCAGGCGCGCGCCGGTCAGGTAGTTGCCCGCCTGCGTGTCCTCCTTGGTGAACAGCCAGGTCCAGCCATCCGCGGTTGCGTTGCTCGCGAAGAACCAGTCGCGTGGCATCGCCACCTGGCCATCGGTCTCGCCGAGCCGCTGCCAGACGTAGCCCTCCGGCAGCGGGGCCGGCTGGAGGAGCGCCGCGTTGATTGGGGCGGCCGGCGGCGGCGTGGTGGTACAGGCGGCAAGGCACAGCGCGGCCGCAAGCGCCATGGCGCGAGCGCCCAGTACCCGCCCGCTGCCTGTCCGGACCGAGATCATGCCACCTACCCGTCCAGCGAGGGATCGAACGTTGACAGTTCCCGGCCGGCGCGGTCAAGCCAATCGGCGGTCAGAACCAATTCGCCTTGTCCACCACGTTGCGCATCGCCGTGCCCTCGATCATCGCCCGGCAATTGTCGCGGATGATCGCATAGCGCCGATCGTTCAGATGCGGCCCATACCCCGCCATGTGCGGCGTGATCAGCACGCCCGGCATCGTCCACAGCGAATGCTCGGCCGGCAAAGGCTCGGTCTCGAACACGTCCAGCGCCGCGCCGGCGATCTCGCCAGCCCGCAATGCCGCGACGAGGTCATCAAGCTTCGTCGTCATGCCGCGCCCGATATTGATGAAGAACCCGCCTTTCTTCATCCGCCGGAACTTCGCCCGGTCCATGAACCCCTCGGTCGCCGGCGTATGCGGCACCGTCAGCAGCACGAAATCGGCGCGCGGCAACAATAAGTCCAGCGCCTCGGGCGGATGCAGTTCCGCCACGCCCGGCGGGGGCGACGACCGGCGGATATCGGTGCCGATGACCGTCATCCCGAACTCCGCCGCCAGCCGCGCCGCCTCGGTGCCAATCCCACCCAGTCCGACGATCAGCATGGTGGCATCCGGCAGATGCACCACGCCGTGGTCCTCCGCCGGCTTCTTCCACTCGCGCCGCGTCTGCTGCGGGATGTAGCGATCCAGCCCGCGCGCGAAAGCGAGCACGAAGGCCATGATGTGTGCGCCGATATGGTCGTTGAAGATTTCCCGGAAGTTCGTCGCCACGAGGGGGTGCGCCACCAGGCCGGGGAAATAGAAGCCGGCCGGCGGCGCCGCCTGGGGCGCCTGCAACCAGCGCAGCCGCGTCGCCTTCGCCAGCAGTTCCGGCGTCAAGGTGCCAAAGACCGCGTCGGCATCGACAATCGTCGCCTCGGCCGCCGCCATGTCCTCGGCCACCACCACCGCCGCCTCGCCCACCTCGCCGGCCAGCCGCGCCGCCCAGCCGCGCGTGATCGCGCTCTGCGGCGGCAGGAAGACGATCTTGCAACCCCGATTGGCACCACTCATGTCGCTCTCCCCTCGCTGCCCCAGCCGTGCCAGGATCAGCGATCCCACGCAAGGCCACCGATGCGCCCCATCCTCACCCTCACCTTGAATCCCACCATCGATATCGCCTGCGCCACCGCCGAGGTGGTCCCGCAGCACAAGCTGCGCACCCATGACGAGCGCATGGACCCCGGCGGTGGCGGCGTGAACGTGTCACGGGTGCTGCACGAGCTTGGCGCCAAGACGCTGGCAGTGGTGCTGGCCGGCGGCGTCTTCGGCCGCCATCTGGAAACCCTGATCACCGCCGAAGGCGTCGCTTGCCGCGCGGTCGCCATCGCCGGCGAAACCCGGATCGCCATGACCGTGCATGACGAGAAATCCGGCCACGAATACCGCTTCGTCGGCGAAGGGCCGGTCATCCAGCCGGCGGAGATCGATGCCGTCCTCGCCGCATTGGAAGCCCAGCCAGCCGACTGGCTCGTGATCAGCGGCAGCCTGCCGCGCGGCGTCACCGTTGACACCCTCGCCCACATCGTCCGCCGCGCGCACCAGACAGGCCGCCAGGTCGTGCTCGACACCTCCGGACCAGCCCTCAAAGCCGCCATCGGCCACGGCCTGGCCCTGATCAAGCCCAGCCTGCGCGAGTTCGAGGAGCTGGTCGGCACCCCCCTGCCCAGCGCCGCCGCCCAGGACGAAGCCGCACTCCGCCTGGTTCGCAAAGGTGCGGCCGAGCGGATCGCGGTCAGCCTGTCCGGCGACGGCGCCATGCTGGCCACGCGCGACGGCGTCGTCCGCTGCCCCGCCATTCCGGTCAAGGCCGTGGGCACGGTCGGCGCCGGCGACAGCTTCCTCGCCGCCCTCACCCTGGCGCTGGTGCGCGGCAGCACGCCGTCCGACGCCCTCGCCTGGGGCCTTGCCGCCGGTGCCGCCGCGGTCATGGCCACCGGCACTGCCCGTCCAAGCCGCGCCGTCATCGAGGCGCTGCATCGATCCGCCGCGAATCCCCCCTAGAAACCCCAGCCCATCCGAGGCTAGGCTCCTGCCATCGCGGGCCCCAACGATGGGACCGCCTCAGGGAGTGCAGAACATGCAACGCAGGAGCCTTCTCACCGGCGCCGCCGCCCTCGGTGCTGCCGGGTCGCTCGGACTGGCACGCCCGGCGCTCAGCCAGGGTACCGCCCGCACGCTGACCTTCGTGCCGCAGGCCAATCTCGCCAATCCGGACCCGGTCTGGACTACCACCATCGTCGCCGCCAACCACGCCCATATGGTGTGGGACCAGCTGTGGAACTTCGACGAAGGCCTGAACCCCAAGCTGCAGATGCTGGAATCCGCCACCACCTCGGCGGACGGCCTCACCTGGTCACTCACTCTGCGCAGCGGCCTGATGTTCCATGACGGCGAGCCAGTGCGCAGCCAGGACTGCATTGCATCGCTGCTGCGCTGGATGAAGCGCGATGGCATGGGCCAGCGCATCGCCAGCCAGCTCAACGAGATGAAGGTGGTCAGCGACACGGCCTTCCAGATCCTGCTGAAGAAGCCCTTCCCGCTGATCCCGATGGCGTTCGCCAACAACTGCCACATCATGCCCGAGCGCATGGCCAAGACCGACGCCTTCCAACAGATCACCGAATATGTCGGCTCCGGCCCCTTCCGCTTCATCAAGGACGAGTGGGTCTCCGGCTCGCGCGCCGTTTACATGAAGAACGACAAATACGTGCCGCGCGCCGAGGCCCCGAACAACATGTCCGGCGGCAAGGTGGTCCACATCGACCGGGTGGAATGGCAGGTCACCGGCGACGCCGCCTCGGCCGCCGCCGCGGTGCAAAAGGGCGAGATCGACTGGCTGGAACAGCCGCTCGCCGACCTGCTGCCGGTGCTGGCCAAGGCACCCGGCGTGGTGGTGGAAACCACCGACCTGTTCGGCAATGCCGGGCTGATCCGCTTCAACCACATGCACCCGCCGTTCAATAACCAGAAGCTGCGCCAGGCGGTGCTGTCGATGGTCGACCAGAAGGACTTCCTCGCCGCCATCATCGGCGTCAACTCGCCGCTCGCCCAATCCGGCATCGGCATCTTCACCCCGGGCACCCCGCTGGCCTCCGATGCTGGCATGGAAAAGATCAACGGCAAGCGCGATCTGGCCGCCGCCAAGAAACTGGTCGCCGAGTCAGGCTACAAGGGCGAGAAGGTCGTCATCATGGCGCCCACCGACTTCGCCGTGATCAACGCCATGGCCCAGGTCACCGCCCAGCTCTGCCGCGACATCGGCCTGAACGTCGAATACGCCGCCACCGACTGGGGCGCCCTGGTCCAGCGCCGCGCCTCGCGCGAGCCGGTGGAGAAGGGCGGCTGGAGCATTTTCTGCACCTATGGCGACGGCTTCACCTTCTCCAACCCCGCCGTCTACACGGCGCTCTGGGGCATGGGCGAGAAGGCCTGGTTCGGCTGGTACAACTCGCCGAAGATGGAGATCCTGCGCGACGCCTGGTACGACGCGCCGGACCTCGCCACGCAACAGAAGCTGGGCCGCGAGATGCAGCTCCTGGCCTTCGACGAGGTGCCCTTCGCCCCGCTCGGGATCTGGCGTCAGCCGATCGCCCGGCGCAGCAACGTGACCGGCATCCTCAGGGCCACCCGCCCGCTGTTCTGGAACGTCAAGAAGGCCTAAGTCGCCAGGCCGGAAGAACTGACAAGGGGGGCTCCGGCCCCCCTTGTCACGCCCGGCCCAAACGCATCGGCGGACCCTCCAATCCGCCTTCATCGGCCCGATCATTCCCGCATCTGCCGAGGAGTCCCGCCTGTGTCCACCACAGTCTTCGTCGCCCGCGAGATCATCACCCTGAACACCTCGCTGCCCCGCTGCACCCATGTCGCGGTGCGCGACGGCCGCATCCTCGGTTATGGCGGGGCGGAGATCATCGCCGAATTCGCAGCCCAGCTGGATGATCGTTTTGCGAATCACGTCATCCTCCCCGGCTTCGTCGAAGGCCATGGCCACGCCGCGGACGGCATCGTCTGGCGCAACCCCTATGTCGGCTTCTATCCGCGCACCGGCCCCGACGGCCAGAAGGCCGGCGGCTTCAAGAGCATTTCCGAGGTTGTCGCCCACCTGAAAGCCGAAGCCGACAAACTGCCCGATCCCATCACCCCGCTCACCGCCTGGGGCTTCGATCCCATCTACGTCGAAGGCCGGCGCATGACCGCCGCCGACCTGGACAGCATCTCCACCACCCGCATGATCGTCATCGGCCACGCCTCCGGCCACATCATGAACGTCAACACCCCGGTCCTGGCCGCCTGCGGCTTCTCACGCGACAGCAACCTCGACGGCCTGCTGCGCGACGCCGCCGGAAACCTCACCGGCGAACTCCTCGGTCCCGCTGTGATGGGCCGCGCCGCCCGCGCCAGCGGCGATGCCGGGATGATGCGCGAGATGGACGCGCTGGCCTACCGCACCTACGGCCAGATCGCGCGGCGCGTCGGCGTCACCACTTCCACCGACCTGTCCAACGCCTGCAGCCCCGGCACCGTCGAGGCGCTGACCACCGCCACCGCCGAGGCCGACTTCCCGCTGCGCATCGTCCCGGCGATGCAGCAGCGCGCCTATTCCGTGCCGGACGGCATTGCCCGCATCACCGAGCTGAAACGCCTTAACACCGACAAGCTCCATTTCGGCATCGTCAAGATCGTCGCCGACGGCTCGATCCAAGGCTTCACCGGCCGCCTGCGCTGGCCCGGCTACCACAACGGCGCGCCGAACGGCCTGTGGTACGTCGCCCCCGCCGAGCTGGAATCCATCGTCGAGGCCTACCACGCCGCCGGCATCCACCTGCACATCCACACCAACGGAGACGAAGCCAGCGAAGTCGCCACCGAAATGATCGGCCGCGCCCTGGCCAAACACCCGCGCCGAGACCACAGGCACACGCTGCAACATTGCCAAATGGCCGACGCCGCCACCTTCCGCCGAATGGCCACCAACGGCATGTGCGTGAACCTCTTCGCCAACCACATCTACTATTGGGGCGAACAGCACCGCGCCATCACCATAGGCCCGTCACGCGCCCTGCGCCTGGACGCCTGCGCCAGCGCGCTCGAAGCCGGCGTGCCGCTGGCCATCCATTCCGACACCCCGGTCACCCCGGTTGACCCGCTGTTCACCATGTGGTGCGCGGTCAACCGCCTCACCCCCACCGGCCGCGTCCTCGGCGAAGGCGAACGCATCACCCCCGCCCAGGCCCTGCACGCCATCACCCTCGGCCCGGCCTACACGCTGAAACTCGACCACCTGATCGGCAGCATCGACGTCGGAAAATTCGCCGACTTCGCCGTCCTGGACAGCAATCCCCTCACGGTGGCGCCAGAGACGATCAAGGATATCGGCGTCCACGCCACCGTCCTGGGCGGGCGCGTGTTCGCAGCCCAATGATCCCGCTGACCGTCATCGGCGGCTTCCTCGGCGCCGGCAAGACCACCCTGGTCAACCACCTGCTGCGCACCGCGGAGCGCCGCTGGGGCGTGCTGGTCAATGATTTCGGCGCGGTCAATGTCGACGCCGCCTTGATCGCCGAATCCAACAGCGACAGCATCGCGCTGGCCAATGGCTGCGTCTGCTGCTCCATCGGCGAGGATCTCGGCCAGGCCCTGGCCCAACTCGCCGCCCGCACCCCACCGCCCGAACACGTCATTGTCGAAGCCAGCGGCGTCGGCGACCCCTGGCGCATTGCCCAACTCGCCCTGATCGAGCCCGGCTTCTCGCTCGAACCCCTGGTCGTCCTGGCCGACGCCACCGCCTTCCGCCGCCAGCTCGATGACCGCTGGATCGCCGACACCGTCCGTCTGCAACTCAGCCACGCCGAGTTGCTGCTCGTTGCCAAATCCGACCTCGCCACCGCAGCCGATCTCGCCTCCGTCGGGGCCGAGCTGGCCCGCCTCCGTCCAGCCACCGCGATCCGCGCCATCGTCAACGGTGAAGTCGCCGCCGTTGATCTTTCCTTCCCCATCGACCCGCTCTCCCGCCCGCGGCCCGGCCGCCTGCACGCCGACATCCCGCTTCATCCGTTCCATAGCTGGCACTGGCGCCCGACGGCAGCGATCGATCGCGAGCGCATGCGAAACGTGCTGGAGCACCTGCCGCCCTCGGTGCTGCGGATCAAGGGCATCGCCCGCTTCGCCCCCGATGACTGCCTGCTGCTGCAATACGCTGCCCAGCGCTGGGCCTATAGTGCCGCCGGCGAGGCGCCGGAGACCGGGCTGGTCCTGATCGGCACGCCGGACATGCCGGCACCCGCGGCACTACAGGCTTTGTTCGAACCAGCCCTGGCATGCTGAGCGCGCTCGAGCTCTCGCCCGCCGCCTGGCTTGCCGCCGGCGGTGCGTTCCTGTTCGCCGCCATCCTGCGCGGCTTCACCGGCTTCGGCTTCGCCATTGCCGCCGTTCCGCTGGCCAGCCTGGTGATGCCGCCCTCGCGCACCGTCGCCGCCGTCCTGGTGATGCAGCTTGCCATCGGCATCCGCGACTGCATCATGGAATGGCGGCAAGCCAACCGCGCCATCGTCGGACAGCTGGCGATCGCGGCGGTCATCGGCATGCCACTGGGCGTCATCGCCCTGGCCCTGACCCCGGCGCCGATCGTGCGGGTCACCCTCGGCGTGATGGTGCTGGTGGCCGTCGCGCTGACCTGGAAACCGCATCCGGCCCGGCAGTCACCGCGGCGTGCCACCACGCTTGCGACCGGTTTCGCCTCGGGCATCTTCCACGGCCTGGCCGCCATGGCGGGGCCGCCGGTGATTGCCTATTTCCTCGCCTATGAAACCCGCGTCGCGGTGATGCGCAGTTCGCTGATGGTGTTCTTCCCAGTGGTTTCGCTGCTCGGCCTGCCGATGGTTGCGGTCGCCGGATTGCTCGACACCCCGGCCATCGTGCTCGGCGTGCTCGGCATGCCGCTGATGGTCGGCGGCGGGTGGCTCGGCACCTGGGCGTTTCGGCGCTATGGTGCGCGCTCGTATCGGCCGCTCGCGCTGGGCGCCTTGCTGCTGACTGCCGCCGCTTCCATCGCGCGTGCGCTGACCGACCTGTTGTAGGAGTGTTGCGCATGCCCCGCCGCTATCGCGTCGCCGTTGTCGGAACCGGGATCGGGGCCAAGCATGTTGAAGGCTTCAACGCCAACCCAGGGATGTACGAAGTCGCCGTCATCTGCGGCCAGGATCGCGGTCGGGCCGACGCGGTGGCGGCGATGGTCCCCGGCAGCCGGCCGGACATCCATCTCGGCTTTGACGATGCGCTGCTGGCCCGCGGCGATATCGACATCATTGCCATCTGCCTGCCGCCCAACATGCATCTCGGCCCGGCGACGCGCGCCCTGGCAGCGGGGCGACATGTGATCCTGGAAAAGCCGTTGGTCGCCTCGCTGGCCGAGATGGACACGCTCGAAGTCGCAGCCAAGAACAGCGGTCGGCTGCTGATGCCGATCTTCCAGGCACGCTTCGGCGACGGTCTCGCGCAGGCCAAGCATGTGCTGGCCAGCGGTCGGGCTGGGCGGGTGCATGTCGCCACCGCGGAGACCCATTGGTATCGCGGCCCGGCCTATTACGCGACACCCTGGCGCGGCAAGATCGCCAGCGAGCTTGGCGGTGCCTTCATCACCCATGCGATCCATCTGCACGACATGCTGACGCACCTTCTGGGCGAGATCCGCAGCGTCAGCGCCATGGTCGCAACCCGGGTCAATCCGATCGAGACCGAGGATACCGGGGCGGTCGTACTTGAAATGACATCCGGCGCGCTGGCCACGCTGTCGGTCAGCCTGGGCTCGCCGGAACCGTCCTCGCGGATGCGGATCATCTGCGAGAATGTCACCATCACCAGCGGCGCCACGCCGGCGATGACGGCTTCGGCGCCGTTCCATTTCGCCGCGCGCGCGGGCAGCGACCGCGCCTGGCTCGATGCGCTGCTGGCCGAGGCGCCGCGCGCCTCGGACGGGTTCGCCGAGCAGTTCCGGCTGTTCCATACAACGCTGGAATCCGGGGCGCCGATGCCGGTGACGTTGGGCGAGGCGCGGGCATCATTGGAGCTGGCGACAGCGATCTATCATTCGTCGCGGACCGGGCAGCGCATGATTCTGCCCTTGGGCGCGGACCACCCGGCCTATGGCGGATGGGCCGCCGATCTCAGGCGGTGACTTCGGCGAGCCAAGCGAGCAGCGAAGGGGTGAACTGGGCTTCGGCGTCCCAGTTCAGCAAGTGGCGGGCGTGCTCCATCAGGACAAGTTTGGCATGGGGAATGCCGGCGGCGATCAGTTCGGCGTCTTCCAGCGTGGTGCCGGGATCTTCCTCGCCGGCCCAGATGCGGACCGGCTTGGTGAAGTTTCGCAGCTTGCCGCAGGCGTCGAGACCGCCAATCGCGAGGCAGGCGCCGACATAGCCTTCCATCGACGTGCCCTGGATCATCTCGCGGACCAAGGCCACGCCGTCCGGCCGGGCGCGGCGGAAGCGGCGGGTGAGCCAGCGCTCCAGCATTGGGGCCTCGACGAGCGAGAAGTCGCCGGTGTCGCGGACTTCCTGGGCGCGTTGGGCCCAGGCATAGGTCGTGCCGAAGGGGGGTTGGCAGGTGGTGGCGACGAGGGCGAGGCTGGCGACGAGGTTGGGGTGGCGGATGGCGAGGAGTTGCGCGGTCATGCCGCCGAGCGAGAGGCCGACGATGTGGGCCGGGGCGAGGTTCAGCGCGGTGAGCAGGGCGGCGAGGTCGTCGGCGAGGAGTTCCACGCTGTAGGGGGCCGGGGCGGGAGCGGATTTGCCGTGGCCGCGGACGTCGTAGCGCAGGAGGCGGTATTTCGCCGCGAGGGCTGCGTGTTGCGGGTTCCACATGCGCAGGTCGGTGGAGAGCGAGTTCGACAGGGCGACGACGGGGGCGCCCTCGGGGCCGTCGAGTTCGTAGTGCAGGGTTGTGTTGTTCAGGGCGATGTGGGGCATGGGCTACTTCTTTGTGCCGAGGCCGCGCATGAAGCGGTCGCGGATCTGGGCGGGGTCGCGTTCGGTCTGGCCGGCGGGTTTTGCGGATGTCAGGCGGGCGGCGATGAGGTGGGGGCCTGGGGTGGAGAGGGCCTGGTCGATGAGGGAGTCGAAATGGGCTTCGTCAGCGGCCCAGTGGCTTTGCGGGATGCCGGCGGCGCGGGCGATGGCGGCGAGGTCGGTGCCTTGGGTCGTGGCGGTGGGTTGGCCGCCGGTGATCTCATAGGCGCCGTTGTCCATGACGACGATGATGAGGTTTTCCGGCTGTCTTGCGCCGACGGTGGTGAGGCAGCCGAGCATCATCAGGAGGGAGCCGTCGCCTTCGAGGGCGATGACTTTTCGGTTCGGCTGGGCGATGGCGACGCCCAGGGCGATGGGGATGGCGAGGCCCATGCTGCCGAGCATGTAGAAGTTCTGCGGACGGCGGCCGGCGGCCCAGAGGTCGAAGTTGGTGTGGCCGATGCCGCCGATGACGGCTTCTTCGTTTTGCAGTTTCGCAACCAGGCGTTGGGTGATGTCGAAGCGGGCGACGGCTTTGGCGGTGTTTCGCGTTGTGGGTTCGTTGATCATTTGAAGGCTTTGCCCCCGGTCAGGAGGGGGGAGAGGATCAGGCAGGCGGGTTGCTGGGTGGCGATGGCCTGGCGGATGGAGCGGTCGGTGATGAATTCGACTTCGTCGAGGCGGGTCAGGGTGTGGTGTTCCATGGCGATGGAGTCGAGGACGGGACGCATGGTGCGGGCGACGAGGGCCTGGCCGATGTTGAATTCGCCCAGGGTGCCGCGTTCGCTGACGAGGAGAAGGGCGGGGATCTGGAAGGGGACAGGGAGGGAGGCGAGGACGTTGGCCAGGGTGGCGAAACCGGAGGTCTGCATCATGACGATCGAACGGGTGCCGCCCATCCAGGCGCCGCAGGCGATGCCGATTGCTTCTTCCTCGCGGGTGCAGGCGAAGGCGGTGAAATAGGGGTCGGCATGGATGCGTTCGATCAGCGGGCGCAGAACGTTGTCCGGCACGTAGGGCACGAGTTTGACCTCGTGCGCCCTGAGTGTCGCGTGGATGATGGCGTCCCACGTCACGCGATGAGGTCTTTCAGTTCCGGGATGACCCAGAACGGGGACTGGCCGCGGGCGACGCGCTGGACATTGTCGAAGGCATTTCGAAAACGCTTGGCACGGTTTTCGTAGGTGGGGCCGGCGAGGTGGGGGGTGAGGATTACGTTTTCGAGGGTGAAGAGCGGGTTGTTCGCTGGCGGCGGTTCCTGGTCGAAGACGTCCAGGCCGGCGCCGGCGATGACGTTATTGGTGAGCGCGGTGATGAGGGCGGCTTCGTCGATGACGGGGCCGCGGCAGGTGTTGATGAGGTAGGCGGCGGGCTTCATCAGGGCGAGTTCGCGGGTGGAGATCATGTGTCTTGTGCTGGCGAGCAGCGGGACGTGGAGGGTGACGACGTCGGAGGTTTTCAGCACTTCGTCGAACAGGCGGAAGCGGACGCCGAGGCTGTCTTCCTGGTCTTCAGTCAGGCGGTTGATGTCGAAGTATTGGATGTTCATGCCGAAGGCTTTGGCAATCCGGGCGACCTTCTTGCCGATGGTGCCGAGGCCGATGATGCCCA
>CAXNGD010000051.1:0-11276 GCA_964201575.1 Acetobacterales bacterium
TGCCGCCAACACGCCCCCCCGGCAACGCCCAGAATTTGCCACCCCGCCCCACCGCGCTACGATGCGTCAAAGTCGAAGGATACCCCCCATGTTCACCACCCGCCCCGAAATCGCCGGCACCTTCGGCGTCGTCGGCACCACCCACTGGATCGCCTCCGCCGTCGCCATGGCCGTCCTCGAACACGGCGGCAACGCCTTCGACGCCGCCGCGGCCGCCGGCTTCACCCTGCAAGTCGCCGAACCCCACCTGAACGGCCCCGGCGGCGACGCGCCGATCATCATTCACGACGCCAAGACCGGCCGCCAGCACGTCATCTGCGGCCAGGGCGTCTCGCCGGATGCCTGCACGCCGCAGAAATTCGCCGAGCTCGGCCTGGACCTCGTCCCCGGCACCGGCCTGCTCCCCGCCGTCGTGCCCGGCTCCTTCGATGCCTGGATGCTGATGCTGCGCGACTGGGGCACGATGGAATTCGCCGACATCATCGCATACGCCATCGGCTACGCGGCGAACGGCATCCACCTCGTCCCGCGCATCCCCGCCGCCATCGAATCGATGCGCCCGATGTTCGAACAGGAATGGAAAACCTCCGCCGAAGTCTGGCTCCCCGGCGGCCAGGTCCCCGCCCCCGGCGCCCTGTTCCGCCGCCCGAAACTCGCCGAAACCTGGCAGCGCCTGGTCCGCGACGCCGCTGGCCCCAGCCGCGAGGCCCGCATCGACAGCGTCCGCAACGCCTGGTACCGCGGCTGGGTCGCCGAAGCGATCGGCAAGTTCTACGCCACCCAGGACATCCTCGACGCCTCGGGCCGCCGCCACAAAGGCCTGCTCACCGCCGGTGACATGGCCCGCTGGGCCGCCCCGGTCGAGGACCCCGTGGCCTATGACTATCACGGCCACACCGTGCTGAAGGTCGGCCCCTGGAGCCAGGGCCCCGCCCTGCTGCAAACCCTCGCCTTGCTCAAGGGCTTCGACCTCGCCGCCATGGACCCCAACGGCGCCGATTTCGTCCATACCGTCGCCGAGGCTCTGAAACTCGCCTATGCCGATCGCGAGGCCTATTACGGCGACCCCGACCATGTCGAAGTCCCGCTCGGCCACCTGCTGAGCGACGGTTACAATGACGAACGCCGCAAGCTGATCGGCACGACAGCCTCGATGGACCTGCGCCCCGGCACCGCCCCGGGCTTCACGCCGCAGGTGGACCACAACGCCCAGGCCCGTATCGAACTCCTCACCCGCGCCCCTGGAACCGGCGAGCCCACCGTCGCCCGGCTCGGCGCCACCGGCGGCGACACCTGCCATGTCGACGTCATCGACCGCTGGGGCAACATGGTCAGCGCCACCCCGTCGGGCGGCTGGCTGCAATCCTCGCCGGTCATCCCCGAACTCGGTTTTCCCCTGTCCACCCGCGGCCAGATGTTCTGGACCCAGCCCGGCCACCCCAACAGCGTCGCCCCGCGCAAGCGCCCGCGCACCACCCTGTCGCCCAGCATGGCGCTGCGCGACGGTAAAGCCTGGCTCAGCTTCGGCACCCCCGGCGGCGACCAGCAGGACCAGTGGCAGACCGTGATGTTCCTGCGCATGGTCCACCACAACCTCAACATCCAGCAATCGATCGACGCGCCGAACTTCCACAGCGAACACTGGCCCAGCAGCTTCTGGCCCCGCGTCGCCAGGCCCGGCAAGCTGGTGATCGAAGGCCGCTTCGACCCCGCCGTCCTGGCCGAGCTCAAAGCCCGCGGCCACGATGCCAGCATGGGCGACACCTGGTCCGAAGGCCGCCTCTCCGGCGCCCGCCTGGAACCGGATGGCCAGATGTACGCCGGCGCCAACCCCCGCGGCATGCAGGGCTACGCGATCGGCAGATAACTCGGAAAATCGCCGGGCCCGCTGCATCCGGCGGCGCCCGCGCGACGTAGACCCGGCAGGCGCCTTTGAAAGTGCGCCATTTGAGAGGGTCCATCATGCAGTTTCCACCGCTCGCCCGCGTCGCCGCTGCGGCGACCGCCCTGGCGCTCGTGCCATTTGCTGCCGATGCCGCCCGTTTCTTCAACCTCGATGCCAGCAACATCGAATTCGACATCCCTGCCCCGCTGTTCACCACCAGCACGGTGACCGGCAGCTTCGCGCTCGATGACAGCATCGCCCCCGGCGCCGGCTTCAACCTGGGGGCTATCACCGATTTCAGCTTCAACTTCGGCGGTCTCGCCGTCACCCTGGCCGACACCCAGCTCGCCGGCGCCACCATCACCGCATTCGGCACGCTCTCGGCCGACGGCGCCGCCATCAGCGCACTCGACCTGCGCTTCGACCTGCCGACCACGGTGGCGTTCTGCAGCTTCATCTGCGCCGGCCAGATCCAGATCGCCATCTTCGACCGCTCCAACTTCGTGGCGATCAACGACGACAACGCCGAGACGCTGAGTCTGGTGCAGTTCGACGCCCGCCTGAACGCCGTGCCCGAACCGGCCTCGGCGGCGCTGTTCGGCCTGGCGATGCTGGGCCTGGCGGCACAGCGCCGGAAGCGACCTGACTGACGCTCCCGTCAGAACCGCGTGGTCAGGTCCGTCAGCCACGCGGGCGAGACGTTGACGAGCGCCGCCTCGATCAGCTTGTCCCAGCCGGTGACGATCAGCAGCGCCACCAGCACCGCACCGCCGCCCAGCACACTCTTGCCGGTCTGGCCGGCGCCGAGCATCCGCCCGCGCCAGCGCTTCATCGCCTCACGCGACAGCGAGCCGACCAGCAGCAATGGCAACGCCGCCCCTAACCCAAACGCCGCCATCACCAGGGTCACCGCACCAAGGCTCTTGCCCTGCGCCGCCAAGACCGATGCCGCGCCCAAGGTCGGACCCACACAGGGCGACCAGATCGCGCCAAGCACCAGCCCGATCACCAGCTGCCCGCCGAGCCCACCCGGCGCCAGCCGCGCCAACAACGTGTTGCCGGCATTGCCCATGCCCGAGGCGGCGATGGCGAACCGCGCCTGGAGCGTGCCGCTCAACAACACCACGCCAAGCCCAGCCAGCAGCACGACCGAGGCGATGCGGAACACATCGGCATCCAGCCCGATCGAAAAGCCGATCGTCGCCACGAACATGCCGACACCGACGAACGAGACCACCAGCCCCGCCGCCAGCGCCAGCATGCCGAAGCGATGCGCCGCCGCCGCACCGCCCAAGACGAGCGGCAACAGCGGCAGCACACAGGGCGACAGCGTCGACAATACCCCGGCCAGCAGGCCGAGACCCAAGCTGCCAGCGCCGATCTCCATCGTCTGCGCGCTTCGGCTCAGTTCATCGCCTTGCCGAGCAGCGCCTTCAGCGCGGCCTCATCGGTCACCCCCACCGAACGGTCGCGCTCGGCGGTGCCGCGGTAGACGATCAGCGTGCTTTGCATCCGCACGCCAAACCGTTGGGTGAGGTCCTTCTGCGTGTCGAAATCGATCACGAACATCATCAGATCCTTCATGCCGGGATCGGCGCCCAGCCTGTTCAGGATCGGTTTCTGCTTGGTGCAGGTCGGGTACCAATCGGCATGGACGGCCACCAGGATCGGCTTGTCCGCCGCCTGCGCTGCCGCAAAGGCCGCGGCATCGAACTTGAGTTCCTTCGCCGAACAGGGGGGTGCGGTCATCACCATCAACGCGCTGGTGCCCAGGACGGCAGTCAGAAGGGTGGCGAGGAGATTGCGTCGCCTCATGATATCGTCATCCCCATATGCACGCGGCTGGAGCGCCGCGACATAATGGGTTCGTCGCTGCCGGGTCTTCGGTTACATTCGCCTTTGGAAAACATGATGCCTTCGCCTGATGCGCCCCCCGCAGCCAACGGTCCGGATCCATGGTCGGCGCTGATGGCGCGTGCCCAGGATGGCGATCGCGCCGCCTATGCCGCGCTGCTGGCCGCGATCCTGCCTGCCGTGCGCGCCCGCTGTCGCCGTATCCTGTATGACGCCAGCGAGGCCGAGGATGCGGCCCAGGATGTGTTGCTGACGGTGCATCGGATGCGCCACACCTATGATCCCGCACGTCCCTTCCGGCCCTGGCTGGCGGCCATCGTGCAGGCGCGGATCGTTGACCGGCAGCGCAGCCTCGTGCGTCGCGCCGGGCGGGAACAGCCGTTACCTGACAGCGATGTAACCTTTGCCGCACCCGCAGCGAACCATGATGAAACGACTGATCATGCGCGCCTGCACCAGGCGATCGCGGCATTGCCGGCCGCCGAGCGCCAGGCGGTGCGGCTGTTGAAGCTGGAGGAGCTGAGTTTGAAGAAAGCCGCATTGCGCACCGGCGTGTCGATCACCGCGCTGAAGGTCGCCAGCCATCGTGCGGTGCGCCGGCTGCGGGCATTGTTGGGTCCGGCGACATGAGCCGTGATATCGACGGCTTGCTGGCCCAGCTGGTGGCGGATGCGGCGCCGGTGCGCCGGCTGCTGCCGCCATGGCGCCGGGCGGGGCTGTACCTGGCCTATGCCGCGGGTGTTCTGGTGCTGCTGGCGCTGACTCGCGGCGTGCGGGGTGATCTGGTCGAACAGGGGGACTCGCCGGTGTTCCTGGCGGGTGTGGCCGGCGGGCTGGCAACCGGCATCGCCGGGGCCGTGGCGGCATTGATGCTCGCGGCACCGGATCGCCAGCGCGCCTGGCTGGCCTTGCCGCTCGCTGTCGCGGGGGTCTGGCTCGGGTCGGTTGGCGTGGGGTGCCTGCGCGCCTGGGTGCCGATTGCGCCCGGGGTGGTGACGCCGGGCGAGTTGACCAACTGTTTCGCCACCGTGGTGCTGGCCGGCACGCCGATCACGCTGGGCCTGGTGTGGCTGTTGCGGCGCGCCATGCCGCTGCGCACTGCCGCACCGCTGATTGCGGCGGCGCTGGCAGCCTCGGGCCTGACCTCGGTGGCGCTATCGGTGCTGCACAGCATCGAGCCGAGCGCGATGATCCTGGCGTGGAACGGGTTCATCGTCGCCCTGGCGGTGCTGGCCCATAGCTTTGCGGCGGCGCGGGTTTCGGCTGGACTACGCGCGGCCTGAGCGAGCGACGGCTTCGCCGCGCGGCGGCAAGGCCGGCCAGGCAAAGTGGCGCCCGATCTGCGTCCTTCGATTTGGCGCAGGCCTGAATATCTGGTCTCTTGCCACATCCGGCCTGAATTGCACCCCCTGGGCAAGGGGCGCGGCTTCGGCCACCCTTGGCCTCGCCACCGAGGAGTTGCCCCATGGTCCATGCCGCCGCGATCGATGCTGCCCTGCGCCGTGCCACCGAGGCGGGCGATGTTGCGGGCGCGGTGGCGATGGCCAGCACCGGCGGTGACCTGCTCTACCAGGGCTGCACCGGCGTGGCCGACCTGGGCAGCGGGCGCCGGCTGGCGGCGAACGACATTTTCCGCATCGCCTCGATGACCAAGGCCATCACCTCGGTGGCGGCGCTGCAGCTGGTGGAGCGCGGCACGCTGAGCCTGGACGGGCCGATCGCCGCGGTGTTGCCGCATCTTGGCGCGCCGATGGTGCTGGACGGGTTCGATGGCCCGATGCCGCGGCTGCGTCCGGCGGCGGGGCCGATCACGCTGCGGCAGTTGCTGACCCATAGCGCGGGCTTCGGCTACGATGTCTGGAATGCCGATCTCAAGCGCGCCACCGATGCGCTGGGCCTGCCGGGCCGGCCGGGCAATGTGGATGAGCTGGCGCGGTTTCCGCTTCTGTTCGATCCCGGTGCGCGCTGGAACTACGGCATCAACACCGACATCGTGGGCCATGCGGTCGAGGCGGCGAGCGGGATGCGGCTGGACGACTACCTGACCGCCCATGTCACCGGGCCGCTCGGCATGGCGGACACCACATTCACCCTGTCCGATGCGCAGCGCCCGCGGCTGGTGGCGGTGCATCAGCGCCGGGCCGATGGCAGCCTGGAGGCCGGGGACCGGCCGGCGGGCAATGGGCCGGGGTTCCTGGCCGGCGGTGGCGGGTTGTGCAGCACGGCCGGCGACTACACGCGGTTCCTGCGCATGCTGCTGCGCGGCGGCACGCTGGATGGCGCGCGCCTCCTGTCGGCGGCGACGGTGGCCGAGATGGGGCGCAACCAGATCGGCGCGCTGAACGTGCTGAAGATGCAGAGCGCGGTGCCGGCAAGCTCCTATGATTGCGAGTTGTTTCCCGGCATGGCGACGAAGTGGGGGCTGGGCTTCCTGATCAATACCGATGCCGGGCCGGATGGGCGCGGCGCCGGCAGCCTGGCCTGGGCGGGGCTGGTGAACACGTATTTCTGGATCGATCCGGCGGCCGGGGCGGCGGGCGTGCTGTTGACCCAGAGCATGCCGTGCGCCGATCCCATCGTGCTGAAGCTGCTGGCGGCGTTCGAGCGGGGCGTCTATGGACGAGCGTGATATCGCGCTGACGTCATGCGACATTGGCGGTTGCGACGCTAGGATGACATCGGCCGCGCGGCTCCCCATCTGCGCAGGGATGCTGGCCGGGCGCGCGGCAGCCGGGCAGAATTGAAGGGACCATGACGATCCGCAGACGCCTTCTGGCCATTCTCGCCAGCGCCGTGCTTGCCGTGGCGCCGATACTGGCGACGCCGCTGGCATGGGCGCCGGTGTCGGCGGTGACGCTTGTGCTGGTGGCGGGGTCGGCGGATGACGCCTGGGCCCGCGCCGGCGGACGGTCAGGCAGGTCGAGCGGCGGGTATTCGCGGCCCTCGGCGCCGCGCACACCGTCTTTCGCGCCAAGCCCATCGGCGCCGCGGACGCCGTCGAATAGCGGCGGGTATGCCAGGCCGGGATCGGCACCGGCGCCGGCGCCCTTCATCGGCGCAGCACCTTCGGCCGGCGACCAGGCAATATCGCGCCAGCGTGCGGCCGAGGCATTGCAGCAGCAGCGCACCCAGGAGCAGCGGCGCCAGGAAGCCGCGCGCCCGCCGCCGCCGCCATCGGCTGCACCGGCGCCAACTTCCGGTGGCGGCTGGCTGGGTGGGGGGTCCACGGGCGGGGGATGGGCGGGGGCTGACCGGCGCACGCCGAGTTCTGCCCCGCCAGCGCCGCCGCAGAGCCGCGGCTGGTTCGCGCAACAGGGTTGGACGCCGCCAGCCTATGCCGCCGCGGCACCGCGCAGCTTCGGCATCTTCGACGGGCTGCTGCTGTGGTTCATGCTCGATAACCTGACCAAGCCCGGCTACACGGATTTCTTCCGCGGACGGCGCGACGATCCCGGGGTCCAGCAATGGCGCCAGCACGCCGACGAGATGGCGCGCGACAATACCGATCTCCGGCGCAAGCTGGCCGAGCTGGACAGCCGCACCGCGCCGGGCACGGGCGGCGGCGATTCCTGCTGGGTGGAGGTGCCGTCCGACATTCCCGCCACCGTCGCCCTGGCCGATGCCGGGCGGGCACGTACCCCATCCACCGCACCGACGGCCGGCAGCGAACAGGGCGGGGGCATCGGCCTGGTGGTGGTGATCGTCGTGCTGGCCGCGGCTGGCGGGTTGGCCTACATGGCGTTGCGCCGCCGGCGTGCGTCGCTACGAGACACTGCAATGAACCCGCTCCAGGCTGCCGCCGCCATGGCGCGCAACGCGGTGGCGAAGAAGCCCTATATCGCGAGCCATTTCCGCGTCGGCATGGTGCTGACCGCCGATCTGTCGCCGTTCATCCTGGCGGCGGGCGCCACCAAGGTGGTGCCGCCGGATGCCTCGGCGCAGGGGCAGATTTCGGTGGCGGCGGTCGGGCGGCTGGATGCGGCGGGGCTGGTGCGGCTGCACCTGGATGACCGCAAGGGCATGTTCCAGCTGCATCTGGATGACAAGGGCGCGCCGGATGAGTGCCGCTACTTCACGCTGATCGACGAGGTGGCGCCGGCGGACGCTGCGGAGTGGGAGGTCTGGCTCGGGCCGGCCGAGGGGATGATCGGCTGGCCGGAATTCCAGACCAAGGACGGCGCGGTCTACCAGCGCGTCTGGTCGCCCGGCCCCGGCCGCATCGCGCCGATGCCGTTCGAGGAAGTCATCGCCACTGCAAGTGACAGACGGGGCGAGGCCACCGAGACCATCCGCCAGCAGGCTATGCTGTATGGCGCCGCCACCGGGCTTGCGGCGCCGGCGCCGACGGTCGAATACATCCTGGTCAGCGCCATCGAGCGCGGCGGCCAGGCCTGGGTCGAGCTGCGCGCCGGCATCGACATCAATCCTGCCACGCTGGAGCTGACATGAGCATTCTCGCCACGCTGGGCTCCGGGCTGCCGGTGCTGGTGCTGCAATTCGCCGTTACCCTGGCGTTGCTTGCCATCGGGGCGGCGCTGTACATGGCGATCACGCCGTATCATGAGCGCGAGTTGGTGGCGCAGGGCAATGTGGCGGCGGGCATCGTGCTGGCCGGCACGTTGGTGTCGATTGCCATTCCGCTTGCGGCCACGCTGGCCAGCAGCCATGTGACGCTCGATATCCTGATCTGGGGCCTGGTTGCCCTGGTGATTCAGCTTGCCACCTTCCGGCTTGCCGCCCTGTTCGTGCCAGGGTTGCGGGCCATGATCGAGGCGGGAAATGCCGCCGCCGCCTGCGTCTTGACCGGCATCCAGCTTTCCGTCGCCCTGCTCAACGCCGGCGCGATGGCGGGTTGAGCCACCACAGCCTTACAGGAGCCACACCATGTTCTCATTCATCCGCAACCTCGTGGGCGTGAAGGCCGACGGCGCGGTCAACTCAGCCATCGAGACAATCGTCCGCTGGGATCCGAAATCGGCCACCGAGGCCGAATTGCGGACCATGGAGCAGAATCTCGACCAGCTCGGTCTGCAGGTGGCGCAGGCGCGCGCCGCCTATGACAAGGAAAAGCGCGAGGCGGAGCACATCTCCGCACTCTCGGCCCAGCGCATGGCCGCGGCCGAGCAGTTGCAGCAGCGCATTACCAACGAGACCAACCCGGCCAACACGGCAGCGCTGGAGAAGAGCCTGGTCACGCTGGTGGCCATGCTGGAGCAGATGGCGCCGGATGTGGACCGCGAGAAGCAGGATGCGGTGGATGCCGAGTCGTTCCTGCGCTCGCTGGAGGAGACCTACCAGAATGCCGGGCAGAAGCTGCGCGGTGCACGCTCGGACCTCGATCGTGCCCAGCGCGACATGACCCGCGCGGAGCAACAGCGCGAGGCAGCCGAGCGCCGCGCCGACGCCGCGCGCCAGGCTGCCGGGCTGAGTGGGGCCACCAGTGGATTGTCGGTGGCGCTGAAGGCGATGCAGGACAATGCCGCGCGCGACCTGGCGCAGGCCGAGGCGGCGAATTCCAAGGCGTCGTTGCTGAAGCCGACCAAGCCGGAGCAGGATGACCCCAACATCGCCGCCGCGATGGCCGCGGTGTCCGGCGGTGCCGCGCCAACCGCCAGCCTGGGCGACCGGCTGGCGGCGCTGCGGATCAAGCAGGGCTGACGGCCGGGCTTGCTGTTACGGCGCTTGCCGAACGGCGCGGCCGCGGGTCACGTGGCGCCCTGAACGGGGGAGAGAGCAATGTTGAAAATCCACGGCCGCGCCAATTCGATCAATGTGCAGAAGGCGCTGTGGGCCGCCGATGAATGCGGCGTGCCGTATGAGCGCAATGATGTCGGGGGCGCGTTCGGCGGCAATGACCAGCCGTGGTATCGCGCGATGAACCCGAACGGCGTGGTGCCGACCATCGATGATGGCGGCTACACGCTGTGGGAAAGCAACGCGATCGTGCGCTATCTCTGCGCCATCCATGCCGCCGGGACGCTATGGGCCACCGACCCGAAGGTGCGCGGCGAGGCTGATCGCTGGATGGACTGGCAGGCGACCACGGTGATGGCCGGCATGACCACGCTGTTCTGGGGGCTGATCCGCACGGCCCCGGAGAAGCGCGACAATGCGGCGATCGATGCCGCGCGGCCGGCCACCTCGGCGATCTGGGCGCGGCTGGATGCGCATCTGGCCACCCGGGCCTATGTCGCCGGGGCAGAATTCACCATGGGCGACATTCCGGTGGGGGCGGTGTGCTACCGCTGGCTCAACCTGCCGTTCCGTCGTGATGATCTGCCGGTGCTGCCGAACCTGCAGGCATGGTACGAACGGCTGGCGCAGCGCCCCACTTACCGCAAGCATGTGATGATTACGATGACATGACTCATGTCAGCACGATGACATAGGCAGCGCCTTTACACCGCCCCGTGCCGCGCCGATGCTGCACCGCACAGGCTGGTTCGGGATCGGATGACGGGTACGGCGATAGATAGCGGCGAGGATGGCTCGCCGGCGTGGCGGGTGACGTTGTGGACGATGGTGGCGGTGCAGGTCATCATGACGCTGTCGTTCAACTTCCACAGCCCGGTGCTGCCGCTGTTCCTGCCGGAGCTTGGGGTCCAGACGGATTTTCACCTGTTCTTGTGGGCGGGCTTCCTCGGCTCCGTCACCTCGCTGGTGGCCGCCTTCACCTCGCCGATGTGGGGCCGGGTGGCCGACCGCTACGGCCGCAAGCTGATGGTGCTGCGCTCGGCGTTTGCGATTTCGATCTGCACCGTGCTGATGGGGCTGGCGCAGGATGTCTGGCAGCTGCTGGCGGCCCGGGTGCTGATGGGGGCGTTTGCCGGGTTCTCGGCGGCCTCGGTGGTGCTGATCGCCAGCCAGGTGCCGCGGCGGCGGCTGGGCTGGGCGTTGGGGATCATGAGCAGCGGGCAATTGGTTGGATCGCTGGTGGGGCCGGTGATTGGCGGAGCGACGGCGGACCTGACCGGCAGCTACCGCCTGCCGTTCCTTGTCGGCGGTGGGTTGTCGATGTTGGCGTTCGGGCTGGCCTGGTGGCTGGTGCCGGAGAACTTCGTCGCCCCGAAGCAGAAGCCGGACGAGCGCTCGATCCTGGCCTCGATGCGGTTGATGATGTCCAATGGCAGCATGGCGGCCTTGGTGCTGGTGCTGTTGCTGACCCAGTTTGCCACCCAGGCGGTGCAGCCGGTGGTGACGCTGTATGTCCAGGACATGCTCGGCGACCGGCCGGACCTGGCCACGCTGGCCGGGGTGGCGCTGTCGGTCACGGGGTTAGCCGGCATCTTCGCCGTGCCGTTGCTGAGCCGGGCGTCGGATCGCTGGGGCGAGAAGCGGCTGGTGATGGTGGCGCTGGCCGGGGCGGCGCTGATGACCGCGCCACAGGCGTTTTCGCACAGCTATATGCTGTTCGTGGCCGAGCGCTTTGGTCTCGGCCTGTTCATCGGCAGCGTCGTGCCGATCACGAATGCGCTGATCGGCCGGCTGACCGCGCCGGAGGAGCGCGGCTTCACCTATGGCATGACCTCGTCGGCGT
>CAXNGD010000052.1:0-11183 GCA_964201575.1 Acetobacterales bacterium
GCCGGCCTGATCGCCTGCGAGGTCTTCGAAAACGGTATCTGCTCGCTGCTCTCCCGCCTCGTTCCCGAAGGCGGCGAAGCCTCCGCCACGGTGCTGGGCAATCTGCGGCTCTGGGATGACGATGCCAGGGTGCTGCTGCGGGCCTTGCCGGACGCCTGCCTGGACCGGATGTTCCTGCTCTTTCCGGACCCCTGGCCCAAGGCCCGCCACGCCAAACGCCGCTTCGTGCATCCCGAAACGCTGAGACTGGTCGCCCGCGTGCTCAAGCCCGGTGCCGAATGGCGCATCGCCAGCGACGATCCGACCTACCAGGCCTGGGTGACCGAAATCATGGCAGCCCAGACCGTCTTTGACGTGCCCGAACCCGCCACCACCCGCCCCGAAGCCTGGCCGCCGACACGGTATGAGGCCAAGGCGCTTGCAGCGGGGCGTGGCCCTAAATACTGGACCCTGCGTCGCCGCTAGTGGAGCGAGAATGACGCCGTCGCCGTCTGGCAAACCCGACTGGATCTGGCCGCTCGGTTTCTGCCTCGCCGCCTTTGCGGCGCGCGCCGGTCTCTATTTGGCATGGCCGGGCGTGGTCCATCTGGACGAAACCTTCCAGTACATCGAGCAAGGTCATCGCCTGCTCGGCAATCCCGGCCTGGTGCCCTGGGACTTCGTCGTCGGAATCCGCAACTGAGTGCTGCCGGCGCTGGTGGCCGGGGTGCTGTGGCTGGCCGGGTTGCTGGATCTGGACCCGGTCGGCCGGGTTCAGGTGGTCTCGCTGGCCTTCGCCGCCTGGTCCACCATCAACGTCTGGGTGGCCTATCGCTGGGCCGGTCATGTCGGCGGACCGGCGGCCTCGATGGCGTCCGCGGGGCTCAGCATTGCATCGATCGAGATGGCACATTTCGCCCCGCACCCGCTGGGCGAAACCCTCGCCACCCCGTTGCTGTTGTGGGGGCTGTATCTGGCCTTTCGCACCGGCGCGCCGGAGCAAGCGGGGGCGCGGCGGAGCTGCGGTATTGCGGCCGGCGTGCTGATCGCCCTCGCGGTCTTCCTGCGCTTCCAGCTTGCCCCGGCGGCCGCGATCGGGGTGCTCTGGCTGACCTGGCGCGATCTCCGCGGGCGGTTTCTGCCGCTGGCCGTGGCGGCGACGTGCAGCTTCCTCGCCGCTGGCGCGCTGGATTGGCTGACGCTGGGCGCGCCGTTCCAGTCGATCTGGCTCTATGTCTACCTGAACATCGCCGAGGGCGTGGCCGCGCATTTCGGCGTCGCCCCGTGGCATCGCTACATCGCCTGGCTGCGCTCTACCTGGGAGCCGCTCTTCCTGCCGATCCTTGGCCTGGCGCTGCTGGACGCGTGGCGGGCGCCGCCTCATGCCCTGGGTGCGGCCATCGCCGGTGCGGGCCTGGTGGCGGCGATAGCGCTGGAGGTGCTGCCGCCATCACGCAACCGCTGGACGGTGGGAACTGCGCCCGGTGCCTTCATGCGGCAGATCAACGCCGATCGGGCCGCATGTGGCGTCGCCATCCACCCCTGGGACCTCTGGGGGGCTGCGGCGGGCTACGCCTATCTGCGGCCGGGGATCCAGCTCTATGCCTTCAGCCCCGCCGCCGACCGGCGCCAACTGGACGCCTTCAACTTCATCTATGCCGCGGCTGAGTGGGACATGAGTCCGGCCGGCTATGCGCGCCTGGCCTGCAGGACCAGCGGACGAAATGGTCTGTGCCTGTGGCGACGCGAAGGCGGGTGCGACAGTGCGGCGAGCAGTGCGGCGAGCAGTGCGGTAAAGCTGGTGCTGCCGCCCGGTATCCCTGGCCGCGCGCCCGCGCCGTAGTCCGGTGTCCTATCGCCGCCAGGTGACGGCCGAGGACACCGCATAGTTCCACACCAGGCTCATCGCCGCCCCGGCGAAGCCGGCGACGTACCAGCTGGAATGGGCGGACCCGAACAGCAGGGCGGAGACGTTGATGTTGGCCGCGGCACCCACCGCCGAGATGGCCGCGAAGGTGGCCAGGCCAGTGGCGAAGCGCGTGCCCTTCAAGCGGCGGTCGCGGAAGGTGAAGATGTTGTTCAGCAGGAAATTGCCGAGGATGGCGACCGCGGTGGCGACCGCCTGGGCGATGGAGAATTCGAGCGCCAGCACCGTCAGACACAGCCGCAGCACAATCAGGTGGGCCGCGATGCCGACCGCGCCGACCCCGGCGAACAGCACGAAGCGGACCGGCAGGATGTGGCCGATCAGCTTGTCGACGATCAGCAGGACATAGTCGCGCAGGACGCCTGCATCCAGCTTGCTCTCGCCGTGCTGGCGGCTGCGGAACTCGTATGGCAGCTCCTTGATCCGCGGCGGCGTGGGCAGGGAGGCGATGATGTCGACCAGGATCTTGAAGCCCATCGCCGAGAGCCGGCGCACCGCGCGCTCGAAGACCGGGCGCGGCAGCATGAAGAAGCCGCTCATCGGGTCGCTGACCGGGACCCGCAGCACCGGGCGGGCGAGCGCGGTGGCGAAGTTGCTCATGCCGACGCGGGTGGCGCCGAAATCGCCCATGCCGCCGCCCTCGACATGGCGCGAGCCGACGACGATGTCCGCGGTGCCCGCCCGCAATTCGGCCAGCATCAAAGGCAGCAAGTTCTCGTCGTGCTGGAGGTCGCCATCGATGGCGGCGATGTGGCTGGCCAGGCTGGCCTGGGCGCCCTCGATGAAGGCCGAGGCCAGGCCGCGCCGGCCGATGCGGTGCAGCAGGCGGACGCGCGGATCGGCGGCGGCGCGCACGGCGTCGCGGGTGCCGTCGGTTGAGTCGTCGTCGACGAAGATCACTTCCCAGGCAATGCCGGCCAGCACCGAGTCCAGCCGGGCCACCATCGGGGCGATGTTGTCGCGTTCGTTAATCACCGGGATGACGACGCACAGCTCGGGGATCGGTCCGAAATCGGCTGCTTGTCGTTCGGCGGGGTTCGGCATCGCTGCTGCTGTCGTTGGTGGGGCGACATGTTGCAGGTCCATTGACCGGTTGCAACAGGGGCGGGCTTCGGGCTAGGCCGGAGGCGTGACGAAACTGCCCCGGAACGCTGCGGCCTTTGCCGTGCTGCTGGCGATGCTGGCGGGGGTGGCGCTGCGCATCGCGTTGATGTTCGACCGCGAGCTGACCTACGACGAGGGGGCGACGGCGTTCTTTGCCGGGCTGACGATGGCGGATCTGTGGAGCGAGACTGGGCGGCTGGAGACCAATCCGCCGCTGTTCTACATGCTGGTCGCGGTGCTCGACCGGCTGGGCCTGGCGGCGGAATACAACCGGCTGGCTTCGATCGCCGCGGATGTCGTCAGCATCGGGCTGGCGGCGCTGCTGGCCGAGCGGTTTGCCCAAGGCTGGGTAAAACGGTTCGCCGCGGTGGCGGCGGCCTGGCTGGTGGCGAGCTCGCCGATGATGATCGATGTCAGCGCGGAGGCGCGCCCCTACGCGCAGCTGGCGATGCTGGGGCTGGCCTGCGTGCTGCTGGCGGTGCGGGTGCTGGATTTCGGCCGGCGGCGGGATTTCGTGCTGCTGGTGCTGGCCGAGATCGCGGCGCTGTACACGCACAATACCGCGGTGATCATGCTGGCCGGGGTGAACGGCATGGCGGTGCTGGCCTGGGCGGGGCGGCGACCCTGGGACGGGGTGCTGGCGTGGCGCTGGATGGCGGCGCAGCTTGTGGTGGCGGTGGCCTGGCTGCCATGGCTGCCGGTGGTGTTCGGCCAGGCGATGGACGATCTCGCGCAGTTCTGGATTCCGCGGCCCGATCTGACCACGCTGCGCTACGAGCTGCAGAAAATCGCCGGGCAGCCGATGGTGCGCTGGGGGCAGCCTTGGGTGGACCTGGTGTTCCTGGGCCTGTCGGGGCTGGGGTTGCTCGGCCTGTGGGTGCGGGCGCCGAGGGGGAGCGGGGGGGCGATCGGGGGCTGGCGGCGGGGTTCGGCCTGATGGTGCTGGTGGGCGTGCCGGTGGCGACCTGGCTGATGAGCCAGTGGCGGCCGCTGATGAACGGGCGGGTGCTGTTGTAGCTGGTGCCGTTCCATCTGGTGCTGGTGGCCGCCGCTTTGGCCTGGCGCCCGCGCTGGACGGCCGCAGTTGTGGTGGCGCCGGTGGTGTTGCAGCTCAGCACCGTGCCGGCGTGGCGCATGGCCCGGCAAGGGGAGAACTGGCGCGATATCGCGGCGTTGCTGCAGGGGGAGATGCGCGCCGGCGATGCGCTGTACCTGTCCAACGCGCCGGCGATCCTGTTGCTGACCCATCTTGGGTTTCAGCCGGCGGGGCATACCCTGTTTGCCCAGATGGAGTGGCGCTGGTTCCGCCGCTTTCCCGGGGAGATCCTGGTGCCGGCGACAACGGCGGCGGCCCTGGCCACGCAATCGCGACTGTGGATCGTCACCCGGCGCGACAGCGTGGCGCATGAGGCGCTGCTGGGCGCGCTGGGCCCGGTCATGGCCGAGCAGCGCCTGCAGCGGGCGGGGCCGGGGCGGGACAGCGGGATCGATGTCTCGGTGTTGACGCGACGCTGAGCGGGGATACTTGCCGGGCGGGGCGCGGGGCGCTATATCAGGGCGATGAAATCTTCCGGTGCGCTTCGGGGGGTGGCCTTAACGGGCCACCTTTTTTGTTTTGGTGGATGACGATACCCCAGCTGACCTGCCCGTGCATGACGGCCTTGAGGGCCGGATCATTGCCACGATCGCGCCCGGCATGATTGCCATGGGCTATGAGCTGGTGCGCGTGGCGGTGCTGGGGCGCGAGCGGCCGACGGTGCAGATCATGGCCGACCGTGAAGATGGCGCGCCGGTGGGCGTGGCCGATTGCGAGGCGATCAGCCAGGCGATGAGCCCGGTGCTGGATGTGGCTGACCTGATCCCCGGCGCCTGGACGCTGGAGGTTTCGTCGCCGGGCATTGACCGGCCGCTGACCCGGATCAAGGACTGGAACCGCTTTGCCGGGCACCTGGCGCGCGCCGAGATGGCGGTTCCGGTTGAGGGGCGGCGACGCATCTCCGGCGTGGTGCTGGGCGCCGATGCGAGCCATGCCCGGATGCGGCTTGATGACGGTATGGAGCTTGCCCTGCCGATGGACGATATCCGCCGCGCCAAGCTGCTTTTGACCGATGCCTTGATTGCCGCCTCCGCGCCAATGACGAAGCCGAACTGACAACCCGCTTCCCGCCCCCTTCACGCTGACCCACCCAAGAGGCCCGCCCATGGACACCTCGATCGCCCGCCCGGAACTGCTGCTGGTGGCCGACGCCGTCGCCCGCGAGAAATCGATCGAGCGCGAGGAAGTGCTGGAGGCGATGGAACAGGCCATCCAGAAGGCCGGCCGCGCCAAATACGGCCACGAGAAGGACATCCGCGCCACCATCGACAAGAAGACCGGCGACGTGCGGCTGTCGCGCTGGACCGAGATCGTCGAGACGGTGGAGAACGAAGAGACCCAGATGGCGTCGGTGATCGCCAAGAAGCTGTTCCCCGAGAAGGGCATTGGCGACTTCATCGTCGATCCGCTGCCGCCGATCGATTTCGGCCGCATCGCCGCCCAGACCGCCAAGCAGGTGATCGTGCAGCGGGTGCGCGAATACGAGCGCCGCAAGCAGTTCGACGAGTTCAAGGACCGCGTCGGCGAAGTCATCAACGGGGTGGTCAAGCGCACCGAGTACGGCAACCTGATGGTCGAGGTGGGCCGTGCCGAGGCGCTGTTGCGGCGCGACGAGCTGATCCCGCGCGAGAGTTTTCGCAATGGCGACCGGGTGCGGGCCTATATCTTCGACGTGCGCGAAGAGGTGCGCGGGCCCCAAATCTTCTTGTCGCGGACGCATCCCGGCTTCCTGGCCAAGCTGTTCGCGCAGGAAGTGCCGGAGATCTATGACGGCATCATCGAGATCAAGGCGGTGTCGCGCGATCCCGGCAGCCGCGCCAAGATGGCGGTGATCTCCCGGGACTCCTCGATCGATCCGGTGGGCGCCTGCGTCGGCATGCGCGGCTCGCGCGTGCAGGCCGTCGTCCAGGAGTTGCAGGGGGAAAAGATCGACATCATCCCGTGGTCGCCCAGCACCGCGACTTTCGTGGTGAACGCGCTGGCCCCGGCCGAGGTGAGCAAGGTGGTGCTCGATGAAGAGGCAGGGTGCTGCGAAGTGGTGGTGCCCGACGACCAGCTTTCGCTCGCCATTGGGCGGCGCGGGCAGAATGTGCGCCTGGCCAGCCAGCTGACGCGCTGGGACATCGATATCCTGACGGAGGCGGAGGAGAGCGAGCGCCGGCAGGAGGAGTTCCGCCGCCGCACCGGGCTGTTCGTCGAAGCGCTGGATGTCGATGACGTGATCGCCGGGCTGCTGGTGACCGAGGGGTTCAACACCATCGAAGAACTGGCGTTTACACCAATGGAGGAGCTGGCCGATATCGAGGGCTTCGACGAGTCGATCGCCGAGGAGCTGATCCGCCGTGCTGAGGCGCATCTGTTCAAGCGCGACAACGAGCTGAACGACCAGCGCATCGCGCTCGGCGTCACCGACGACATCGCGGCGATCGAGACCTTCACCCCGGCTATGCTGGTGGCGCTGGGCGAGAAGGGGGTGAAGACGCTGGACGATTTGGCGGACCTGGCGTCGGACGAGCTGATCGAGATCATCGGCGCCGAGGCGATGGACGAGGAAACCGCCAACGCGGTGATCATGGCCGCGCGGGCGCACTGGTTCGAGGGTGACGAAGCGGGCGGCGAAGCGACGGAGGCGGGTCACGACTGAGACCGCTCCCCCGGACGGCACGGCCGACGGCGCCGCGGATTGCGACTCCGACGAGCCCGAACGCGGCCCGCTGCGGCGATGTGTGGTCACGCGCGAGCGGCTGGCCAAGGAGCGGATGATCCGCTTCGTGGTGCTGCCGCCGGACGAGGCCGCCGGGCGCAAGACCGGGCTGGTTGTTCCCGACCTCACCGCAACGCTGCCCGGACGGGGAATATGGTTGAGTGCCAGGGGGGATGTGTTAGAAACGGCCCGGATGCGCGGCGGCTTCGCCAGGGCGGCCCGTTGCCAGGTGACGGTTCCACCCGATCTCACCGCCGGCCTTGCAGAGTCGCTCGTGCGCCGGATTGGCGAGACCGTCGGCCTTGCCCGACGCGCCGGGCAGGCGGTGGCCGGCTTCGGCAAGGCGCGGGAGTGGTTGGACGGCGGACGCGCCGGCCTGGTGGTTCAGGCGAGCGACGGCAGCCCAGAGGAACGGCAACGATTTCTGGGCGGCTGGAGCGGACGGGTGCCGGCAGTGGCGCCGTTGGATGCGGCGCAGCTTGGTGGGGTCTTCGGGCGCGACCATATCGTGCACGTGGTGCTCTTGGCGGGCCGGTTGGCCGACAGGGTGCGGATTGAAGCGGAGCGGCTGGCCGGGGTGCGCAACACCCCTGTTGCCGTGGCGATGCGAACGGGCCGGAATGCGGACGCCCCGATGAACGGGGATGACGCGGGCCGGGCTTGAAGCGGACCAAAGGTTGATGCGCCCGGCGTGGCCGGGGGCATGGTGAGAGATACAGGCGGGTAGATGAGCGAAGGCAACGAGCAGGACGCGGCTAAGGGCAGGCTTTCACTGCGTCCGGCAGGACGCATGGAGCTGGGCCGGACCGTGGACGCCGGATCAGTGCGACAGAGTTTCAGCCATGGCCGCTCCAAGGTGGTGCAGGTCGAGGTGCGCAAGAAGCGCGCGCCCGGTCCGACGCCGCCACCCGGGGCACCGGCCCCGGCCGCCAGCGGATCGGCCGCGGCCCCCGCCACGCCCCGCCCCGCCGGTGCACCTGGCGGCCGGCCCGGCGCCGGCGGACGCGCCCTGACCGCCAACGAGCTGGCGGTGCGCCAGCGCGTGCTGGGTGAACAGCAGCGCGAAGCCGCCCGGCGCGATGCCGAGCGGCGCGAACAGGAGACGATCTCGATCCTGTCGGCGGCAGAAGAAGCGCGTCGCCGTGAGGATGATGCCCGCAAGGCTGCCGAGGAGGAGGCGCGTCGCGCCGCCGATGAAGCCGCGCGGGTGAAGGCGGAGGAGGAGGCGCGCCGCGCCGCCGAGGCCGCCGATGCCGCCGCGCGCACCGCGGCCCCGGTGCCGCGCAGCGACGAAGAGCCGCGCCGCGCCGCGCGTCCCGCCCCCGCCCCGGCCGCCCCCGCGGTCCCGGCCGGCGAGACGTTGCGCCTGCGCGCCCGCGTGGTGGAGGAAGAGGAAGAAGCACGTCCGATCCGCCGCCCCGGTGGCCCCGGCGGTGCGATGGTGCCGCGCAAGGCGCCCGTGGTCGCGCCGAAGAAAGGCGTTGATGACCGCCGCCGCACGGGCAGGATCGACGTGCTCGCCGCCATCGAGGGCGAGGATGACCGCGTCCGGTCGCTGGCCTCGGTACGCCGCCAGCGCGAGCGTGAGCGTCGCCAGGCCGAGCTGGAGCGGCTGCGTTCCGACCAGGTGAAGGTGGTGCGCGAGGTCGTGCTGCCTGATACCATCACGGTGCAGGAACTGGCCAACCGCATGGCTTCGCGTGGGCCCGATGTCATCAAGGCGCTGATGAAGCTCGGCGTCATGGCGACGATCACCCAGAGCCTGGATGCCGACACCGCCCAGTTGGTGGTGGAAGAATTCGGCCACAAGGTGAAGCGCGTCAGCGAGGACGATGTCGAGATCGGGCTGGAGGGCGAGGTCGATATCGCCACCGACCTGATCCCGCGCCCGCCGGTGGTCACCGTGATGGGCCATGTCGACCATGGCAAGACCAGCCTGCTGGACGCGCTGCGCGCCACCGATGTGGCCAGCGGCGAGGCCGGCGGGATCACCCAGCATATCGGTGCCTACAACGTGGCGTTGCCGAACGGCAATTCGATCACCTTCATCGACACGCCGGGCCACGAGGCGTTCACCGCCATGCGCTCGCGCGGCGCCTCGGTGACCGATATCGTGGTGCTGGTGGTGGCCGCCGATGACGGCGTGATGCCGCAGACGATCGAGGCGATCAAGCACGCCAAGGCGGCGAACGCGCCGATCATCGTGGCCATCAACAAGATGGACAAGGCCGACGCCAACCCGAACCGGGTGCGCCAGGAATTGCTCAAATACGAGATCGTGGTCGAGGAGATGGGCGGCGAGACCCAGGATGTGGAGGTTTCCGCCACCAAGCGGACGGGGATCGACAAGCTGGAGGAAGCTATCCTGTTGCAGGCCGAGTTGCTCGACCTGAAGGCCAATCCGGAGCGTACCGCGGAAGGTTCGGTGATCGAAAGCCGGCTGGATCGCGGCCGTGGTCCGGTGGCGACCTTGCTGGTGCAAAAGGGCACGCTGTTCCAGGGCGATATCGTGGTGGCCGGTGCCGAATGGGGCCGGGTCCGCGCCATGCTCGATGACAAGGGCAAGGCGATGAAATACGCCCCGCCCTCGACTCCGGTGGAAATCCTCGGCCTGGCCGGCATTCCCGCCGCCGGTGAGCCGTTCGTGGTGGTGGACAACGAAAGCCGCGCCCGCGAGATTTGCGAGCTGCGTCAGCGCAGGCTGCGCGACAAGGCCGCCGGGGTGATGACCGCCGCCCGCGGCACGCTGGACGAGATGCTCGCCCGAATCCAGGCCGGCGCGCAGAAAGAAGTGGCGATCGTCATCAAGGCCGATATGCAGGGCAGCGCCGAGGCGATCACCGCCACGGTGACCAAGCTGGCGCATGAGGAAGTGCGCGTGCGGGTGTTGATCGCGGGGGTCGGCCAGATCACCGAGAGCGACATCCAGCTCGCCCGCGCCTCCAGCGCGGTAATCGTCGCCTTCAACGTGCGAGCGACCAGCCAGGCGCGCGAGATGGCGCAGCGCGACGGGGTGAACATCAGCTACTACTCGATCATCTACGACGTGGCCGACGACATCGAGAAGCTGGTCAAGGGCAAGGTTGCTCCCAAGGCGCGCGAGCGTTTTCTGGGCTATGCCGAGATCCGCAAGGTGTTCGACATCACCAAGACCGGCAAGGTGGCGGGCTGCATGATCACCGAAGGGCTGGTCAAGCGCGGCTCCGGCGTGCGGCTGCTGCGCGAGGGCGTGGTGATCCACAACGGCGAGCTGACGCAGTTGAAGCGCTTCAAGGACGATGTGCGCGAAGTCGCCCGCGGCTACGAGTGCGGCCTGTCCTTCGCCAACTACAACGACCTGCGCGAAGGCGATGTGGTGGAGTGCTTCGATATCGAGATGGTGCCGGGTTGAGGCTGACTGCGCCCTCATCCAAGGCACCCACCCAACGGCAGCTGCGCGTGGCGGAGGAAATCCGCCACGTGCTGGCCGGTGTGTTTGGGCGCGGTGAAGTTCGCGATCCCGCGCTGGCCGACGTGACCATCACGGTCACCGAGGTGCGGATCGGGCCGGACCTGAAGCGGGCGACGGCGTTCGTCACCCGGCTTGGGCGCTCGGACGTGGCCGACAAGCTGCCGGCGCTGCGCCGGGCCGCGCCGTTCCTGCGCAGCCAGGTGGCCAAGGAGCTGCGTCTGCGGGTCGCACCGGATCTGTCATTCCAGGCCGACACCAGCATCGACTATGCGATGCATGTGGACGAGTTGCTGCGGGCGCCCGATGTGGCGCGGGACCTCGGCAAAGACGTCTCATCAAACGACTGACCCGATAAGGCGTACCCCCAGTGTCCCGACAACGTAAACCGCGCGGCCGTGCGCTCGACGGCTGGCTGATCGTGGACAAGCCCGCGGGCCTGACCAGCACCGATGTGGTGAACCGCGTGCGGCGCTGGTTCGATGCGCAGAAGGCCGGCCATGGCGGCACGCTGGATCCGCTGGCCACCGGGCTGCTGCCGATCGCGTTCGGGGCGGCGACGAAAACTGTGCCGTATGTGATGGACGGCACCAAGCTGTACCGCTTCACCCTGCGCTGGGGCGAGGCGCGTGACAGCGATGATGCCGATGGCGCGATCACCGGCACCACCGATATGCGCCCGACCGATGCGCAGATCGAAGCCGCCTTGCCGGCCCTGCGCGGCGACATCATGCAGGTACCGCCGGTCTATTCGGCCATCAAGGTGGCCGGTGAGCGCGCGTACGACATGGCGCGCGAGGGCCGGGCGCCGGTGCTGGAACCGCGCCCCGCCCGGGTCGATCGCTTCGAGTTGGTCGAACACATCGATGCCGACCACAGCATCTTCGAGGTGCAGTCGGGCAAGGGCGTCTACATGCGCAGCCTG
>CAXNGD010000053.1:0-11129 GCA_964201575.1 Acetobacterales bacterium
GTCGCGGATCTTCGAGAGCGGCAAAATGGGCAAGGATCGAACGCGAAAGGGGCTCGGCCATCGGAACCTCGCACAGTGAGGTCCTCTTTGAATCGTACTTCCGGCCGCGCCGGAATCTCCCCTACATCAGTTCAAGCGATTGCCCTGGAAGCAAGCCTCCGGCGGCGTCGTGCGCAGCACGCTTTCGCGTGACGGGCCGGCGGCCCCTTGACCCCTTTTATCGTGCGGAGCCCCCATGGCGGCGTTGGAGACCGGCGCAGGTAACGGGGTCAAGGGGCCTTCGGCCCCTTGCCGGCGGAGCCTTGCTAGCTTTCGAGCATCCGCCGCAGCAGCTCGACATCCTCGGCAAACCCGGCATCGCGCTCGATCAGCTCGGTGACGCGGCTGACGGCGTGCATGACCGTGGTGTGGTCGCGGTTGCCGAAGCGGCGGCCGATTTCCGGCAGGGAGCGGCTGGTGAGCTGCTTGGCCAGGTACATCGCCACCTGGCGCGGGCGGGCGACGGCGCGGGCGCGGCGGGCCGAGGACATGTCGGTCAGGCGGATGTTCCAGTGTTCGGCGACCCGCTTCTGGATCTCCTCGATGGTCACCCGGCGGTCATGCGCCTTGAGGATGTCGTGCAGCACTTCCTGGGTGGTTTCCAGCGTGATGGCGCGGCCGAACAGGTTGGCGTGGGCGATCAGGCGGTTCAGCGCGCCTTCGAGTTCGCGGATGTTCGAGGTGATCTTGTGGCACAGGAACTCCAGCACCTTGGGCGGCACCGGCACGGCGGCGCGGGCGGCCTTCTGTTCCAGGATCGAGACGCGCAGCTCGAAGGTGGTGGCGTGCAGGTCGGCAACCATGCCGCTGCCGAGGCGGGTGCGCCCCCGCTCCTCAAGCCCCGAGAGGTCGGAGGGCGACTTGTCGGCGGAGATGACGATCTGTTTCCCAGATTCCACCAGGGCATTGAAAGTATGAAAGAATTCGTCCTGGGTGGCATCCTTGTTGATGAGGAACTGCAGGTCGTCGATCATCAGCACGTCGACGCTGCGCAGCTGTTCCTTGAACTGGATGGTGGACTGGCTGCGGATGGCCGAGATGAAGCGGTACATGAATTTCTCGGCCGACATGTAGGCGACCGAGACTGGCGGTCCCGCCCGGTCCGGGGCGGTCAGCTCCCAGGCGATGGCATGCATCAGGTGGGTCTTGCCGAGGCCGACGCCGCCATAGAGGAAGAGCGGGTTGAAGCCCTGGCAGGCCGGTTGGTCGGCGACGCGGCGGGCGCTGGCATGGGCGAATTCGTTCGGCTTGCCGACGACGAAATTGTCGAAGGTGAAGCGCGGGTCGAGCGGCGCCAGGCCGACATCGCCGCGCTCGTCGGCCATGCTGGTAGGACGCGGTTCCGGGCGGGCGGTGGCGCCCGAGCTCAGGAGGGTGGGGCTGATGGGCGAGGGGCGCGGCGGCGGGGTGACGCTCTCGGCCAGGCCGGTGCCGCCGCCGTTGCCGACGCCGATCTCGACACGGCGCACGCTGGGCAGCTGTTCCTGCCACAGGGCGGTGAGGCGGTCGCCGAACTGGGCGCGCACCCAGTCGCGCAGGAAGCGGGTTGGCAGGTGGACGGTGATCTCGTCGCCATCGAGGCCGACCAGGGTCATCTGGCGCAGCCAGGTGCGGTACTCGACCTCGCCGACTTCCTGTTGAAGGCGCCCGCGGACCCGGGCCCAAAGGGTGGCGAGCTGTGCCTGGGGGGGCTGATCCATCGCTTCGGAATGCTCCCCTCGGTTTCGTTGTTGGGCACCGGTAAGACGGGCATGACGTTCAATTTCTTGAACGGAGATGACCCGTCTTGGCCGGCACAAACGCCACGCAATCAGCGTCCGGTGGTGGCGAAACGAATAGGGGTTAACGGCGGCGGTGGCAATGCCCAATCGTGGTATTTGCGGCACTTTGAAGTCATTTTCAGATAGTCGTAAGTAATTGCTGAGGATTTTATTCAAGCGATGTTGCGGCGCTTCAAAGTGCCGGTCCAAGTGCTTGATCTCCGACGGCGGCGCCCGTCATGGGGCGCGGCGCCCGTGCCGCAATGCGGCAGCAGGCGCCGGGACGCGGGTGGTCAGGCGGTGGCGAGGGCCTTCACGCGGGCGGAGAGGCGGGAAATCTTGCGCGCGACCGTGTTCTTGTGGATCACGCCCTTGCCGGCGGCGCGCTGCATCTCGGGCTGGGCCTCGCGCAGCGCCGCGGCGGCGGCGTCCTTGTTGCCGCTGGCGACCGCGGTCTCGACCTTCTTGACGAAGGTCCGCATCCGCGACACGCGCGACTTGTTGCGCTCGGTGCGGCGTTCGATCTGGCGGATGCGCTTGCGGGCGGAGGCGGTGTTGGCCATGGGCTGACTGAATTCCAGGTCTGGGGCGGCAGGATAGATCGGCGAGCGACAGATTGCAGGCAGTTCACCCGCAACTGCAAGGGGCGCGTTCTATTGGCCTCCCCGCCGCAAGTCAAGGAACGCCGTGTATCGCCCCGGCCAGCGTCAGGCAAGGCTGGTCTGCGCCCGCCTGAAGCACGCCCTCAGCCACGCGAAAACTGCGGTTTGCGCTTCTCGGCGAAGGCCGCCATCCCTTCCCGCTGGTCCGGCGTGCCAAACAGCGACAGGAACAGCCGGCGCTCGTAACGCACGCCTTCGTTCAGGTTGACCTCGAAGGCGCGGTTGACCGCGTCCTTGGCCATCGCCACGGCAACCGGCGACAGCGAGGCGAGTTTCTCGCCCAGCTTGAGCGCCTCGGCCAGCAGGTCGGCGGCGGGGATCACCCGGCTGACCAGGTTGGCGCGCTCGGCCTCGGCGGCGTCCATCATGCGGGCGGTGAGGATCATCTCCATCGCCTTGGACTTGCCGACCGCACGGGTCAGGCGCTGGGTGCCGCCAGCGCCTGGGATGACGCCGAGGTTGATCTCCGGCTGGCCGAACTTGGCGGTGTCGGCGGCCAGGATGATGTCGCACATCATGGCCAGCTCGCAGCCCCCGCCGAGGGCAAAGCCGGCGACCGCGGCGATCACGGGCTTCTTGACCTGGAGCACGGTTTCCCAGCGCCGGCCGATGAAATCTTCCTGATAGACGGCGGGGTACGAGCGGTCGCGCATCTCCTTGATGTCGGCGCCGGCGGCAAAGGCGCGCTCGCTGCCGGTCAGCACGATGGCGCCGATCGCGGGATCGGCGTCGAAGGCCAGCAATTGGGTGCCCAGCTCGGTCATCAGCTGGTCGCACAGGGCGTTCAGCGCGGTCGGGCGGTTGAGGCGGATCAGGCCGACCGGGCCGTGGGTCTCGATCTCGATCATCTCGGGCATGCCGACATCTCCTGCGTATGGCCGGTTGGTAGCTCAGCGCCGCTGGTTACTCACCGTTGGCGTTGGGGGCAATAGAAGGTGCTGCGGCCGGATTGCACGATGCGCGCCACCCCGGCGCAGCCTGGCGGCCCCGGACAGGCCGGGCAGGGCGCGCCCTCGCGGCCATAGACCTTCCAGGCGTGCTGGAAATAGCCGAGCTCGCCATCGGGCTGGACATAGTCGCGCAGGGAGGAGCCGCCGGCGGCGATCGCCTCGCCGAGCGTGGCCTTGATCTCGGCCACCAGGCGCCGCATCGGGCCGGGCTTGACCGTGTGCGCCTGGCGCGTCGGTGACAGGCCGGCCCGGAACAGCGCCTCGCAGACATAGATGTTGCCCAGCCCGGCGACGTTCTTCTGGTCGAGCAGGGCGGCCTTGAGCGGCGTGCGCCGGCCGGACAAGGCCGCGGACAGGGTGGCGGCCGAGAACGCCTCGTCCAGCGGTTCCGGCCCGAGATCGGCCAGCAGCCGGTGCTGGTCCTCGGCCTCCGTTGCCACCAGGTCGACGGAGCCGAAGCGGCGCGGATCGACGAAGCCGACGACGGTGCCGTCCTCGGTCTCCAGCGTCAGGTGCTCGTGCGCCGGCATGGCGTTGCGGCCCACCCGTTCGATCAGCATGCGGCCGGACATGCCGAGATGGATCAGCACGCTTTGTGCCCCGCGTGGCTCACCACGATCCAGCCGCATCAGGATGTATTTCGCCCGCCGGCGGAACGAGAGCACCCGCGCCCCGGTCAGCCGTTCGGCGAGGTCGGGCGGGAAGGGGAAGCGCATGCCAGCCCTGTGCACCTGGGCGCGGCGGATCATCTGGCCCTCGAGCTGGGCGCGCAGGCCGCGCATCACGGTCTCGACTTCGGGGAGTTCCGGCATGGGCGGGAAGGCTATACACTCACTCCCATGTCGGACAGTCCCTTTGGCAACCCCACCCAGGCCGAGAACGGCACCACGCATTTCGGCTTCCGCGACGTGCCGGTGGCCGAGAAGAAACCGATGGTGCGCGCGGTGTTCGACAGCGTGGCGCGGCGCTACGATGTGATGAACGACCTGATGTCGCTCGGCGTGCATCGGGTCTGGAAGCAGATCTTCGTCAGCCGGCTGGACCCGCGGCCGCACAAGACGCTGCTGGACCTCGCCGGCGGCACCGGCGACATCACGCTGCGCTGGCGCGAGCAGGGCGGCGGGCCGGCGATCCTCTCCGACATCAACGCCACCATGCTGTCGGTCGGGCGCGACCGGCTATTGGCGAAGGGCCAGGTCGACGGCGTGCGGTGCGTGGTCGCCGACGCTGAGCACCTGCCGTTTGCGGACCGGTCGATGGACACGATCAGCATGGCGTTTGGCCTGCGCAACTGCACCGACAAGGATGCGGTGCTGCGCGAGGCGCGGCGGGTGCTCAAGCCTGGCGGGCGGTTCTGGTGCCTGGAGTTCTCCAGGGTTCGGGTTGCCGCCCTGGTGCCGGTCTATGATGCCTGGTCGTTCAAGGTCCTGCCGCGTCTCGGCAAGGCCGTGGCGCAGGATGCCGAGAGCTATCAGTACCTCGCCGAGAGCATCCGCATGCACCCCGACCAGGAGATGCTGGCGGCGATGATGGCAGCGGCAGGGCTGGAACGCGTGCGGGTGCAGGACCTGGCCGGCGGGATTGCCGCCATTCATAGCGGATGGCGGCTATGAGCGTTGCGGGGCGCAAGATCCTCCTCATCGTCAGCGGCGGGATCGCCGCGTTCAAGGCAATCGAGCTGATCCGGCTGATCCGCAAGGCGGGCGGCGAGGTGACCTGTGTGCTCACCAAGGGGGGTGCCCAGTTCGTCACCAAGCTGACGTTGCAGGCGATCAGCGAGCACAAGGTGTTCGACGACATCTTCTCCCTGTCCGACGAAAACGAGATGGGGCACATCCAGCTCTCCCGCGCCGCCGACCTGCTCGCGGTGGTGCCGGCCAGCGCCGACCTGCTGGCGAAGATGGCCGCCGGGCTGGCCGACGACCTCGCCTCCACGGTGTTGCTGGCCACCGACAAGCCGGTGCTTGTGGCGCCGGCGATGAATGTGCGGATGTGGGGCCATGCCGCCACCCAGGCCAACATGGCAACGCTGCGGGCGCGCGGCATCGCGGTGATCGGGCCTGATGACGGGGCGATGGCGTGCAACGAATTCGGCCCGGGCCGCATGTCCGAGCCCGCCGCGATCCTGGAAGCGATGGCGGCGATGATGTCCCCCTCGCAACTGCCTGCCGGTCCGCGCCTTGATGGCCGGCATGTCATCGTCACCAGCGGGCCGACGCATGAGCCGATCGACCCGGTGCGCTACATCGCCAACCGCAGCTCCGGCCGCCAGGGCCATGCCATCGCCGCAGCCCTGGCGGCCCTTGGCGCGCGCGTCACCCTGGTCAGCGGCCCGGTGTCGGTGCCGGATCCGCCTGGCGTCACCATGTCCCGGGTGGAGACGGCGCGGCAGATGCTGGAGGCTTGTGCGGCTGCCTTGCCGGCCGATGTTGCCGTGTTCGCCGCCGCCGTTGCCGATTGGCGGGTGGCCAGTGCCGCGGAGCTGAAGCTCAAGAAGACCCAGGATGGCGCGCCGCCGACCCTCGCGCTGGTGCCCAATCCCGATATTCTCGCCACCATCGCGGCTGCTGGTCCGCAGCGCCCGCGGCTTGTGGTCGGTTTTGCCGCGGAGACGCATGACATGCTGGCACATGCCCAGGACAAGCTGCGGCGGAAGAACGCCGATTGGATCGTGGCAAACGATGTCTCGCCGGGCACCGGGATCATGGGCGGCAGTGAGAACGAGATCCATCTGATCAGCGCCGCGGGCATCGAGCCATGGCCGCGCCTGGGCAAGGATGAAGTAGCGCTCCGCCTGGCGCGGCGTATCGCGGAGGTGTTCGCGTGAGCTGGCCCAGAATCCTCATCAGCTCGTTCATGCCATCACCTTTTCAGGGCTCAGTGGGCAGCGGTAGCAAGGCAAGCAAGGCAAGCAAGGATCTTCTTTTTGTGAACAAAAAGAAGCAAAAAAACTTCATCCATTGGCCCCGAGCAAACGGATAAAAGTTTTTTGGTTCTTTTTTTCAAAAAAGAACATCTTTCTTCAGGTATGATGGCGGAGGTGTTCGGGTGACGATCCAGGTCCAGGTCAAGCGGCTGCCGCATTCCGAGGGGCTCGCCCTGCCATCCTATGCCACCGGCGGCGCGGCCGGTATGGACTTGTTGGCGGCGGTGGCGGCGCCGGTGGTGATCGCGCCCGGACAGCGCGTGCTGATTCCCACCGGGCTGACCATTGCGCTGCCACCGGGCTTCGAGCTCCAGGTCCGTCCGCGTTCGGGCCTGGCGCTGAAGAACGGCATCGTCCTGCCCAACAGCCCCGGCACGATCGATGAGGATTATCGCGGGGAGTTGCAGGTGATCGTGATGAATGCGGGCCATGAGCCATTCACGGTCGAGCGCGGCATGCGCATTGCCCAGGCGGTGCTGGCCCCGGTGGTGCGCGTGGCCTGGGACGAGGTCGAGGTGCTGGGCCAGACCTCGCGCGGCGCTGGCGGCTTCGGCAGTACGGGTACGCGATAGCATCAGGCCGTCCGAACCCGCGGGCCACCTGCGGGATCGGGAAATCCTGCTGGCCATGCCCGGTACCTCGACACACGGCGTCGCAGTGTTACCGTGGCGCCCGCGCAAGCGGGACGACGCATGACGCTGCATGACCCGATTGACTTCGAGCTGTTCAAGAACGCGATCTTCGCCGTGGCGGACGAGATGGCGCTTGCGATCTTTCGCACCTCGTATTCCGGTGTGCTGAAGTCGAACATGGACTACTCGACCGCCGTGGCCACCGCCGACGGGCGGCTGGTGGCGCAGGGTCTGACCATTCCCGGCCATCTCGGCTCGGTGCCCACGGCGTTGCAGGCGGTGATGGCGCGGTTCGGGCCGACGATCGCGCCAGGCGACATCTATGTGATGAACGATCCCTATGCTGGGGGCATGCATTTGCCGGACATCTTCATGTTCCAGCCGGTGTTCGCCGGGGATCGGCACATCGCCTTTGCCTGCACCGTTTGCCACCACAGCGACGTCGGCGGCCGGGTGGCGGGTTCGAATGCGGCGGACTCGACCGAGATCTATCAGGAGGGGCTGCGGATTCCGCCGACCCGGCTGTACGCCGGTGGTGTCGCGAACGAGACGATGTTCGATCTCATCGACACCAATGTCCGGCTGCCGATCCAGGTGCGCGGCGATCTCCGGGCGCAGCTGGCGGCCTGTCATATCGGCGAGCGAGCGATCCAGGAGCTGGTGGTGCGGCACGGGCTGGACGAGATGATCGCCTACATGGACGAGTCGATCGCCCATGCCGAACGGCTGACGCGCGCGGCGATTGCGCAGTTGCCGGAGGGCCGGTTCAGCTTCGAGGACTGGATCGACGATGACGGCATCGAGCAGGGCAAGCCGATCCGGCTGCATGTGGTGTTCGAAAAGCGCGGCGATACGCTGCATGCGGATTGGAGCGGCAGCAGCCCGCAGGTGAAAGGCGCGATCAACGGCACGCTGGGCTGGACCAAGGCTGCCACCTATTGCGCGGTGAAGTGCATCCTGCCGCAGGACATTCCGAACAACGAGGGGGTGTTCCGGGCGATCGAGGTGCTGGCCCTGCCCGGTTCGATCACCAACATGGTGCTGCCGGCGGCCTGCGCGGCGCGTGGCTTGTCGGGCTTCCGGATGCTGGATTGTGCGCTGGGAGCGCTGGCGCGGATGCTGCCGGAGCGGATCCCCGCGGCGTCGGATGGCGGGAATACCGGCATCTCGATGGGCGGCTACGACGCCGAGCGAAAACCGTTCGTCTATGTCGAGTTCGTCGCCGGGGCCTGGGGCGGGCGGCCATGGGCGGATGGCGCGGATGGGCATTCGTCGTTGATGTCGAACATGGCGTCGTACTCGGCGGAGGTGACGGAGGCGGAATATCCGGTGCAGTGCATCGCCTATGAGCTGGTGCCGGATCGTGAGGGGGCGGGGAAGTACCGTGGCGGCACGCCGTTTCGCCGGGACTACCGCTTCCTGGAGGCCGAAGGCGTGTTGCAGGTCCGGTCCGACCGGCGCGACATCCGGCCCTATGGCCTGCGGGGCGGGCAGCCCGGCGCGTCGTCGACCAATGTGCTGAATCCCGATGGCGAGGCGCGGGTGTTGGCGTCCAAGGTGACGATGAACATTCGACGTGGTGATGTGCTGCGCCACGAGATTGCCGGGCCGGGCGGCTGGGGCGATCCGCTGGAGCGTGACCCCGCGGCGGTGTTGCGGGATGTACGCAACGAGATCGTGAGCCGGGGGCGGGCGGAAGCCTGCTATGGCGTGGTGCTGGAGGCCGGGCGGTGGGCGGTGGATGCGGCGGCGACGATCGCCCGGCGCACTGCACTGCGGGCTGAGCGCGGCTGGAGCGAGGTGCCGTTTGCCTCGCATGTGCCGACTCACCCGAACGCCGATTGGCGCGAGCTGTGAGCGGGTCTGTGGTCCGGATCGGCATCGATATCGGCGGCACCTTCACCGATATCGTGCTGATGTCCGCGGACGGACGGTTCCGCACCAAGAAGATCTCGTCCAGCGTCGACAACTATGCCCGCGCGATCGCCGAGGGGCTCGCCGAGGCGCTGGTGGAGCATGCGATCCCCGCCGCAGCGATTGCCGAGCTGCGCCATGCCACCACCGTCGGCTCGAACGCGATCCTGGAGGGCAAGGGTGCGCGCATCGGCCTGATCGGGACGCGCGGGTTTCGCGATATTTTGCAGATTCGCAATTTACGCCTGCCGCGGCTGTACGACCTCGCCTGGGACAAGCCGCCGCCGCTGGTGGAACGCTATCTCCGCCGCACGCTGGATGAGCGCATCGACACGCACGGCGCGGTGGCGCGGCCACTGGATGCCTCGGAGGCCGCGCGCGAGATAGATGTGTTGCTGGGCGAGGGGGTCCAGGCGATTGCCGTTTGCCTGCTGAATTCCTTCGCCAACCCGGCGCATGAGCGGATGGTGCGCGACCTGGTTGCGGCACGGGCGCCGGGACTGCCGTGCTGCCTGAGCAGCGATGTGCTGCCGGAACTCGGCGAGTACGAGCGGACCTCGACCACGGTTGTGAACACCTATGTGCTGCCAGTGGTGGCGCGCTATCTCGCCACGCTGCAGGCCGACCTTGCCGCCGCGGGCATCACCGCGCCGCTACGCCTGATGCAATCCAATGGCGGGCTCACCACGGCGGATGACGCGGCGCTGCGGCCGATGAACATTGTCGAATCCGGGCCGGCGGCGGGCGTGGTGGGCGCACGGGCGGTGGCCGAGCGGATGGGATTGCCGGACGTCATCAGCTTCGACATGGGCGGCACCACGGCCAAGGCCTCGCTGATCGAGGATGGACGGTTCAGCCGGTCGCCGGAATACCAGGTCGGTGGCGGGGTGATCATGGGCTCGCGACTGCTGACCGGGGCCGGGTATCTGTTGAAGGTGCCGGCGATCGATCTGGCCGAGGTCGGCGCCGGCGGCGGCTCGATCGTGTGGATCGATGCCGGTGGTTCGCTGCAGATCGGTCCGCATAGTGCCGCCTCCAATCCGGGCCCGGTCTGCTACGATATCGGCGGCACCGAGCCGACGGTGACCGACGCGGTGCTGACGCTCGGCTATCTCAATCCGGACTATCTGGTGAACGGGCGGCTGCGGCTGAACGCGGCCAAGGCCCGGGCGGTGTTCGAGGAACGCATCGCGCGGCCATTGGGACTGTCGCTGGAGCGGGCGGCGCATGGGGCGTTTGAGATTGCCGTCGCGCGGATGATGCGGGCGATCAAGGCGGTGTCCACCGAGCGCGGGCGCGATCCCCGCCGCTTCGCGCTCTTCGCCTTCGGCGGCAACGGGCCGGTCTTCGGTGCCGCGATGGCCAGCGCCCTGGGCGTGCGCCGGGTGATGATCCCGCCATCGCCGGGGCTGTTCTCGGCCTTCGGGCTGCTCTACGCCGATGTCGAGCATCACCGCTCGCGCAGCTTCCGCAAGGCACTGCGCGATGCCGGCGCGGAGCTGGACGGCGCGTGGGACGGCATGGCCGCCGAGGCATTGGCGCTGTTGGCGGCAGATGGGTTCCCGCCGGCGCGCCGGCAGGTGGAGCGTTTCGCGGCGTTGCGCTACCACGGCCAGGCCTTCGAACTGACCATCCCGGTGCCGGCCGGTCCGTTCGACGCCGCGGCCGCAAGCGCACTTGGCGAGGCATTCGGTCTTGAGCACGAGCGGACCTATGGCCACCGGGCAGGGCCGAATGAGCCGATCGATGTCATCAGCCTGAGCATCATCGCCCGCGGCATTCCGCTTCACTCGGCGGTGCCGGAGCGAATCACGGTGGATGATCCCGGTATGGCAGCGCGCCAGCCGGTGCGTCGGGCCTATTTCGGCCCGCGCTCCGGTTGGCACGAGACGCCGGTATTGCTGCGGTCCGACTTGGCCACGGCCCAGCTTGGACCGCTGATTGTAGAGGAGTATGGCTCGACCTGCGTGGTGCCGCCGGGGTTCGCTGCGCAACTGGACGGCGCCGGGAACATCCTGCTGGACCGCGAATGACCGCCGTGCCGTTCAGAGTGCAAACGGCTCGATGATTCGGCTGGCGACCGGGGATGGCCATAGACAGGGCAATCGGGTGAATAAATTACCGTGATACGACTCGCGCGAGGAAGTCGTCATCCCAGCCGGCCGTCTTCCTTCGCAAGCGCATTGAGTCCTTTCCGGGCACGTTGCGTAAGAGGTTGCATGCCATGTGCCGTATCGTCGCGAGAT
>CAXNGD010000054.1:0-11109 GCA_964201575.1 Acetobacterales bacterium
TCTTCCCCCCCCTCCCCACCGAGCGCCTCTCTCTGCGCCCCTTCGTCCCCGGGGACGCCGCCGAGCTCCATCGTCTGATCAACGACTGGGAAGTCTGCCGCACCCTCGCCGCCGTCCCCTTCCCTTATTCCCGCGACCTCGCTGACGACTGGATCGCCTCCACCCGCGCCTCCCTGGCCGATGGCCGCGCCTACCACCTCGCCATCACCGGCCGCGAAGCCGAACAGGAGATCGTCGTCGGCGGCGCCGGCCTGCGCCTGGACCTGGCCGCCCGCACCGCCCGCCTGGGATACTGGGTCGGCCGCCGCTTCTGGGGCCACGGTGTCGCCTCCGAGGCCGCCGGCCGCCTCGCCCGCTGGGCCCTGGCCAATCTCGACCTCGAACGCCTCGAAGCCACCGTCGCCACCGACAACCCCGGCTCGATCGCCGTCCTGCGCCGCATCGGCTTCCGCCATGTCGGCGAGGGCATGGAGACCTTCCAGGCCCGCGGCGGCGAACACAAGGTCCTGCGCTTCGAAGCCACCAGGGACGATCTCTTCGGCCAATCCGGCCCCGACCCCACCGAAAACAGCGAAAAACCCATCCTCATCGTCGCCGCCTGCGCCCTTGTCGACCTCGACGGCCGCGTCCTCCTGGCCAAACGCCCGGAGGGCAAGAAAATGGCCGGCCTCTGGGAATTCCCCGGCGGCAAGCTCAACCCGGGCGAAACCCCGGAAGCCGCCCTGATCCGCGAGCTGAAGGAAGAACTCGGCATCGACGTCGCCGCCGCATGCCTCGCCCCGCTCTTCTTCGCCTCCCACGCGTACGAGCGTTTCCACCTGCTCATGCCGCTCTATGTCTGCCGCCGCTGGAAGGGCACCCCCACCGGGCAGGAAGGCCAGGCCCTGGCCTGGGTGCACAAGGACCGCCTGGGCGAGTATCCTATGCCCGAGGCCGATCGGCCCCTCGTGCCGCTGCTGCGTGACTTCCTGTAGAAAGACAAGCATGTTCTTTTTTGAAAAAAAGAACCAAAAAACTTCTATCCGCTTGGGCCCGACCCAAATGGAAAAAGTCTTTTTGCTTCTTTTTCTTCAGAAAAAGAAGGCCTGCCTTCCCTTCACTTCTTCCGGGTACCCCAGATGACCACCAACCCGACCGCCTGCCTCCTCGTCATCGGCAACGAGGTCCTCTCCGGCCGCACCCAGGACGCCAACATCCGCTTCCTCGCCCAGGGCCTCGGCGAAATCGGCATCCCGCTGAGGGAAGTCCGCGTCATCCCCGACGTCGCCGAGACCATCATCGCCACCGTCAACGAATGCCGCGCCAAATTCGACCACGTCTTCACCACCGGCGGCATCGGCCCCACCCATGACGACATCACCAGCGAATGCATCTCGGCGGCCTTCGGCGTCCCCTGGGAACCCCACCCCGTCGCCTGGGCCCGGATGGAAAAAAGCTACAAGCCCGGCGAGTTCAACCCCGCCCGCCAAAGAATGGCCACCATGCCCAGGGGCGCCAGCCTGATCGACAACGAGATCTCGGTGGCCCCCGGCTTCACCATCGGCAATGTCCACGTGATGGCCGGCGTCCCCCGCATCATGCAGTCGATGTTCCGCCACCTCGCCCCCACCCTGGCCGGCGGCCCCCCCATCGTCGCCAGGAGCGTCTATGCCCTGCGCCTGGCCGAAGGCATCATCGCCGAGAGCCTGACCGCCATTCAGAACCGCTATCCGGGCCTCGACCTCGGCAGCTACCCGTATTACCGCCCCAGCGGCAACGGCGTCGCCATCGTCGCCAAGGGCAACAACCCCCAGGCCGCCGAAGCCGCCATCGCCGAAGTCACGAAACTGATGATCGACTGCGGCGCCACCCCGATCCAGGGCGAACCGCCGGAAGCATGAGCAGCGGCGGCAACAGCACCAGCCAGGCGATCCGCGCCTGGTACCGGTCATGTGGCCGCGACAACGCCCCGCTCACCCCCGCATTGACCAGCACCCCGGCCAGCACCAGCACCGCCAGCCGCCCCTCCAGCCGCCCCCGTCGCCACCAGGCAATCACCAGGGTCGCGCCGGCCCCCAGCACCAACACGGCGATATGCACAGGGTTGAACGGTGCCGCCACGTCCCGCAGCCGCTCGCCCATCTGAAGCCCCCCCCGGAACCGCGCCATCTCGGCCGCCGGGAAATACGCCCGAAAGCTCCCGGTGATCGAGGTCTCCAACGAGTCGGTCCCCAGCGTATCACCCAGCCGCACCCGACCGAGCTGCTCCGCCGCATTGCCCACCGCCGAAAGCAGCACCGCCACGGGCTCCTGCCATAGCGTCTGCCTGACGATCGCCGAAGCCTCCGGCGCCAGCGCGACCGCCCCCCCCGGCGTCGACCACACCGGCCCCTTGCCGTCCCACAGGAATAGGTCGCTATCGGCGGGAAACCGCCCCTGCCAGTCGCACATCCGCCACCCGGCATCGCGACATTGCCGGGCCAGAACCCGTTGTGCTGGTCCGTCGCTGATCAGCCGGGCCAGGGCAAAGACCGACCCGTACGGCGAAATCCCGAACTTCCCGTGCCCGATCGCATTGCTCGCCAACAACAGCCCGACGGCCGCCGCCAACGGCACCATCACCACCCGGCGCCCGCCAAGCACCAGCGAAAGCCCGGTCACCACCGCGGCCAATGGCAGATGCGACAGATGGCTGCCGATCGCGAAACTGCCCAACACCATCAACCACACACGCTGCCCCCACCCCAGCCCGCCGAAACCGAGCAGGAACAGGCACATCACCGCCACCGGCGCCAAAATGTCCGGCATCAACAGGCTGGCAACCCAGGGTGCCGCCGAGAACAACCCGAGCCCCGCACAGAGCAACAGGTGAAACCTGACGGTCGCCGGGGCGAAGGCCGAACGGGCCAGCCACAAAAGATGCGACACCATCGCCACCTGGGCTGCCAGCGGCAGCCAAAGCGAGACGTTCAAGTGCAACAGCCGCAGCACCGGGCCATAGACGAACGGCTTGTCCCAGACCATCTGGGGCTCGCCCCCCATCACCAGGAAGGCATGGGTGTCGCTGAACACGATCGGGTACAGATTGACCAGCGCCGGCCAGGCCAGCAGCACGGCGCCGGCCAGGATGGCGGCGGCCCTGATCGGAGAGGCTGGCACCTAGAGGAAGCTCGCGATCTCGTCCAATTGCTTCTTGACGCCCCCGGCAACCGGCACCTGGCAGTCCGGGGCGGGATAGCCCACCACCAGCAGGATGCTGGGCTTCTCATGCGCCGGCCGGACGCAGATTTCGTTCAGGAAGTTCATCGGCGCCGGGGTGTGGGTGAGTGTGGCCAGCCCGGCCTGGTGAAGGGCGGCAATAAGGAAGCCGGTGGCGATGCCCACGCTCTCGGGCACGTAGTAGTGCTTGATCTGCTCGCCATCGGGACCGATGCCGTGGCGCTGGGCAAAGATCGCGATCAGCACCGGGGCATGTTCCAGGAACGGCTTGCTGGCATTGGTGCCGAGCGGCGCCAGGGCATCGAGCCACTGCTCGGGCGCCCGGCCGCCATGGTAGAAGTCGTGTTCCTCCCGTTCGGCCAATTGGCGCAGGCGGCGCTTGCGAGCCGGATCGATGATCACGGCGAAGTGCCAGGGCTGCTGGTTGGCCCCCGAGGGCGCACGCCCGGCGGTGCGGATCGCCGCTTCGATCACCGCCATCGGCACCGGCGTGTCGGCGAAATCGCGCACGCTGCGTCGCGTGGCCATCACGTCCAGGAACGAGGCGGCCCGGGCCTGCATTTCGGCCTCCGATCGCTGATTGAACGCCAGGGGTTGCATCGCTGGCCCATTCTGCATCGGCGGGTCCCTCCCGGCCGCCATCCAGCCGCAGGCGCGGCCCTATGGCAAGGGCGCCGGGGAGGTTGCAAACCCGCCACGGCACACGACGTCATAGGCTCATACGGAGGGATGCATGTCCGGCTTCTTCATCGCCTATGGCGCGACCGCGCTGGTCTTCCTGGTGCTCGACGCGATCTGGCTGACGCTGATGATCGACCGGGTGTACCGTCCGGGCATTGGCCACTTGATGCTGGACCAGCCCAACTTGGTCGCCGCGGTGCCGTTCTACCTGCTGTATGTCGCGGGAATCGTTGTGTTCGCCGCCCTGCCGGGCCTGCGGGCGCAGGACTGGATGACGGCGCTGTGGATGGGTGCGCTGCTCGGCCTGTTCGCCTATGGCACCTACGACCTGACCAACCTGGCCACGCTGCGGGGCTGGCCGGTGTCGATGTCGATCATCGACATGCTGTGGGGCAGCGTGGTCACCGCCGCGGCCGCCACCGGCGGGATGCTGGCCGCCTCCTGGCTGACGCGCGCGACGTAACGCACCCGCATGGCCGCGGCGACGGCGCGGATCACCGCGTTCCAGTCGCCAGGCGCTGGCTGGCGGAACAGGCGCATCGAGTCGTACCAGGGCGAATCGTGGCGAACCAGTTGCAAGCGCCAGTCCGGCGCATGCGGCAGCATCACCCAGACCGGCTTGCCGAGCGCGCCGGCGAGATGGGCGGTGGCGGTATCGACGGTGATCACCATGTCAAGTCCGGCGATGGCCGCCGCGGTGTCGGCAAAACTGGCCAGCTCGATCGGCGGATCGCCGATCTCCGCCAGCTCGGCGAGCTCGCCATGGCGCGGCCCGGTCTGCAGATTGACCAGGCGCAGCCGCGGCAGCGAGGCGGCAAGGCGGTGCAGCGGCTGCAGCAGACGGGCGGCGACACCCTTCGGCAGCGAGCGGTGGCGGTCGTTGCTGTGGGCGGGATTGCCGGCCCAGACCAGGCTGACGCGCCAGGGCCCGCCCTGCCGCCACGGCGTCGTGGCGGCCGGGTCGGCGGCGAGATAGCCTTGGGCCAGCGGGATCGGCGCCACGCCCAGACGGTGCGGCAGGCTCATCTGGTCGATCCACAGGTCATGCGGCGGCAGCCCGTCGGCGCGGCGGGTGACGGTGACCCCGGGGATCCTGACCAGCAGCGGCACCAGGGCGGCAGCACAGGCCAGGGTGACATTGGCGCCGGTAACGACCAGGGCCGGGAGGTAGCGGGCGAACTGGATGGTGTCGCCCATCCCCTGGCCGGCATGGACCAGCAGGCGCTTGCCGGCGATCGGACCGCCCTGCCATTCCGGGCCGGTGAGGGCGGCGAAGTCGGCGGCGAAACGCGGGTGGCGCTTGCGCCATTCGGCATCGGCGAAACCGCCCGCGAGGTCGCCGGCGAGCAGCCGGGCGATGGCGCGGTTCCACCAGCCCGGGGCAAAGCCGGGGTCGCAGGCGATGGCGGCATCGCCGGCGGCAATCGCTTCGGGCAGGAAGCCTTCGGCGGTGAGCACGGCGGCCAGGCTGGCATGGGTGGCGGCCACGCCCGGTCCCTGGGCCGCGGCATCGCGCAGCAGCGTGGCCGCTACCGCACCCTAGCCGCAATCGGCGCGGGCATTGCCGAGCGCCAGCAGCACCGCCGGCTGACCGGGGGCGAGCATCAGCGCAAGCTCCAGCGCCGCCACCGCCTCGGCTGGCCGGTGGAGCGCCCGCAATGCGGTACCACGGGCGAGCCAGGCATCGACCTGGTGGCGGTCCAGCGCCAGGGCGGCCTCGGCCTCGGTCAGGGCGAGGGTGGGATAGCCGGCCTGGACCAGTGCGCCGGCCAGGGCGGCGCGGGCATGGGCATCGCCGGGCATGGCGTGGCAGGCCGCGCGGCAGACCGCCAGGGACGCTTCGTGGTCGCCGGTGCGGGTGTGCAGATGGGCCAGGCCAAGCATCAGCCCGACATCGCGCGGGCGCTCGGCCAGGACGGCGCGCAGCAGGGCGATGGCCTCCGGCAGCTCGCCGCACTCGGCATTGGCACGCGCCAGGGCGAGGCGGGTTTCGGCGTGGCCCGGGCGAATCATAGCGGCCTGGCGCAGCACCTCGCGGCCCGCCTGGGCGCGGCCGGTCTCGGTGAGCAGGACGCCAAGAAGGTACAACCCGTGCGGCTGGTGCGGCGCCTGTTCGAGGGCGGCGCGATAGCAACGCTCGGCGCCGTCATGGTCGCCGGCGCGGTGACGGGCCAGGCCATCCGCCAGGCGGTCGATCGCGCTCGCCGGCGGGGCGGCCGGGACGGATTGATGGGTAGGGGACATGGCGGGCACTCCAGACGGGGCCCAGCCTGCGCGGAAAAGATGAAGGCAGGGCTACCGCGGCCTGAGTCTTTGCTTGGCGCGCGGCCAGCGGCCATCTTGCTCCGTCGAATCAGCCCGGCGGCAGGGCACCCCAGCGCGCGGCCGCGAGGTCGTCGGATTCGCGGGCATCGACCCATTCGGCGCTGCCGTCGGTGAAGCTTTCCTTCTTCCAGAACGGGGCGCGGGTCTTCAGCCAGTCGATCAGGAAGGCGCAGGCCTCGAGCGCGTCCTGGCGGTGCGCCGAGGCGGCGAGCACCAGGACAATGGTCTCGCCGGGCGCCATCGGCCCGACGCGATGCACCAGGGTGCAGGCGAGCAGCCGCCAGCGCTGTTCGGCGTCCAGGGCGATGGCGGCCAGCGCCCGCTCGGTCATGCCGGGATAATGCTCCAGCGTCATCGCGGTGATGCGCCGTCCCTTCGCCATGTCGCGCACCGTGCCGATGAAGCTGGCGATGCCGCCGATGTCGTGGCGGCCGGCGGTCAGGGCGGTGATGTCGGCGCCGACATCAATGGGATCGTGCTGGACGCGGATGGTTGCCATCTCAGCCGCCCCTCTCAGCCGCCAGTGACCGGGGGGAAGAAGGCAACCTCGTCGCCGGGCTGGATCGCGGCCTCCGGGGTGGCGAATTCCTGGTTCACGGCACAGCGCACCGACGCCGTGGCGCCGAAGGCAGCCTCGTAGCCCGGGCCGCGGCTGCGCAGCCACGCGACGAGCTGGGCCACGGTTGCGACCTCGGCCGGCGCGGCAACATCCTCCTCGCCGAGGCCGATGCGTTCGCGCAGCCAGGCGAAGTAGAGGAGGTGGAGGCTGGTGGTCGCCATGGCGTCAGCGCGGCGCGGGGATGGTCTGGGTGGTGCCGTCCGGTCCGATCAGTGTGAGGGTGCCGTTGGCATTGGGCATGACGATGCCGGTGCGCCCGCCGGGCAGGGTGAAGGTCTCGACCCCGTTGCTGCCGATGATCGTCGTGGCGGCGCCGGCCGGGGTTTGCAGCACGCGGCCGCCGGGGATTGGCTGGATCGCCGGCTGGGCGGCAGGCGGGCGGATGCCCACCGGTGCAGCCGGGGGGCCAGAAGCCGGGCCAGAAGTCGGGGTGGCGCGCGGCGACGCAGCGTCGATCGGCGGCAGGGTGCCGCCGAACTCGCGCTGCAGGTCGGACATGGTGCGCGCCGGGGGCAACGGGCCGGGCCAGATATTGCCGGACTCGGTTTCCAGCGGATCGGCCTCGACCTCGGCACCCATCACGCGGCGGGCATTGGGGCTTTCGATGACCGGGCGATTGGGGTTGGCACGCGGCGAGAGAATGGTCCCTAGGAAATCGCCGAGCCCATCGGTGGGGGTGCCGATGACGGTCCCGCAGCCGGCCAGCAGGGCGGTGGAGAACAGGATGGGGACGATGCGCCGCATGCGGTGTTCCTTGTAGGCCATCAGCGGGGTAAGCCATCAGCGGGAGATCCGGCCGAAGCGGGCCGGCGGGGCAATCCCCGGGGCGGAAGTCGGAAGCAATGTGCCCGTGTGCCGGTCCGGGCTCAAGCGGCAGGTTGGGCGGGCCAGAGAAAGCCCAGGATCCACCCGGCGACGGCGTCGGGACGGGACAGGTCGAGTTGTGGCACCGTGCAGTGTTGCAATGCAACATCGCTCGCCACCGCGACGATATCGGCCCGTCCCGGCCAGATCGGCGGCTGGCCCTGTGCGGGGCGGTGGACCTCGATCTTGGGGTGTGGCGAGGCGCGGAAGCCTTCCACCAGGACTAGGTCGACCGGGGCGAGGCGGCGCAGCAGGGTGGCCAGGTTCGGCTCCCGCCCGATGTTTTCCTGCAACAGGGCCCAGCGGCGCGAGGTGGCGATCATCACCTCCTGGGCTCCGGCGGTGCGGTGGCGCCAGGAGTCCTTGCCGGGCTGGTCGAGATCGACATCGTGATGGGCGTGCTTGATGGTCGAGACGCTGCGGCCGCGGGCGCGCAGCAGCGGGATCAGCGCGGTCAGGAGCGTGGTCTTGCCGCTGCCGGACCAGCCGGTGATGCCAAGGATGCGCATCGCTTCAGTCATGGTTGGGGCGGGGGCTCGTGCTCATGGTGCGCTGCGTCTGGGAGGCGTGGTGCAGCCCGGTGGTGAGGTAGTCCCAGCCGGTGACCAGGGTCAGGGCGGCGGCGGTGAACAGCATTGCCTCGCCGATGATCTGCACCGGCAGCCAGCCGATGCCCAGCAGCATCGCCGAGTCATTGCCGGCCAGCAGCGCCCCCAGCGCGCCCATCTGCACGCCGGTCTTCCACTTGGCCAGGGTGGTCACCGGCAGGCCGATGCGGATGCCGGCGAGGTATTCGCGCAGCCCGCTGACCAAAATCTCGCGCAGCATGATGACGATGGCGGGATACAGGCTGGCGTCACTCAGCCGGTCGGTGCCGACCAGCATCATCAGCGCGGCACCGACCAGCAGCTTGTCGGCGATCGGGTCCAGCATGCGGCCGAGATCGGAGGTCTGGCCATAGTCGCGCGCCAGCTTGCCGTCGAAGTAATCGGTGATCCCGGCGAGGCCGAACACCACGCAGGCAGCGAAATCCATGCCGGGCGAACGGAACGACGCCAGCACCACCATCAGCGGGATGGCGGCGATGCGCGACACGGTCAGCAGGTTGGGCAGGTCTCTCATCATGCGGCGCCGAGTCTAGGCGCATTTGCGGCCCAGGTCAGCCCGCCTTGTGGCGTGCGAAATTGACGTTTTGCCGACTCTGCCTTAGCCCGCCCCGCATGACCCAGGCACCGCACGGCATCTGGCCGATCCTGTATGCATTCTTCACCCGCGCGGGTGGGCTCGATCGGGCGGCGATGCGAGCACAGGCCCGCGCGGTGCTGGCGGCCGGGGCGCCGGGAATGGCGGTGCTGGGCCTGGCCACTGAGGTGGGCAAGCTCTCGCCCGCCGAGCGGCGCCAGGTGGTGGAATGGGCGGCCGAGGATCTCGGCGGGCGGATTCCGCTGGCGGTGACGATCTTCGGCGCCACGCCCGAGGACCAGAGTGCCGCCGTGGCACAGGCGGCGGCGAACGGGGCGGCCTGGGTGGTGTTGCAGCCGCCGCGCCGGCCGGAGATTTCGGAGACCGAGCTGCTGGATTTCTTCGGGCGGGTGATCGAGCGCGCGCCGATTCCGGCTGGCATCCAGAATGCGCCCGACCTGATCGGCATCGGGCTGGGACCGTCGGCCATTGCGGAGCTGGCGCGACGGCATGCGAATTTCACCGTCTTGAAGGGCGAGGGGCCGGCGACGCTGATCGCCCGGGTGGTGGAGGAGACCGAGGGCAAGCTCGCGGTGTTTAACGGGCGCGGCGGGCTGGAGCTGCCGGACAATCTTCGCGCCGGCTGTGCCGGGCTGATCCCGGCGCCGGATTGCTTCGAGGCGCAGATCGCCATCTACGAGGCCATGCGCCGGGGCGATGAGGCGGCGGCCGAGCAGCGCTATGGCGAGATCCTGCCGGCGATCGTCTTCGTCATGCAGTCGATCGACCACCTGTTGTGCTACGGCAAGCGCCTGACGGCGGCACGGCTGGGGCTGGAGGTGTTCGACCGCGATCCCGGCCTGTTGCCGACCGCGTTCGGCGAAGCGGCGGTGGCGCGGTTCGCCCGGGCGTTGGGGCCGATGAAGCAGTAGGGTTCAGAGCACGAACCAGGCGGCGTCCACGGGTCCTGGCGCCTTCACCACGAGGGTGAGGTCGGCATTGCTGTCGCTGGTGGTGTTGGCCTGGATCAGGCGGTGGCTGCCCAAGTCCTGCTAGCGCAGCTCGCCCGGGGCGCCGCTGAACGGCGCCGTGCCGATGAAGCCGAAGGCGTCGTTGGCGATGGTGCCGGCAATGGCGTCGATGCGCGCGAGATCGAAACGCTCGCCCAGGGCGCGGTCGAAATCCTCGAAGGTGAAGGCGTTGCTGGCCGCCGGGCCGAGGGCCGTCGGCAGGAAGCGGAAGCCGTCGCGCCCGGCGCCGCCGGTGATGCTGTCCAGCCCCTGGCCGATGACGAACAGGTCAGCGCCGGCGGTGCCGGACAGCGTGTCGTTGCCGCTCGTGCCGTAGATGATGTCGTCGTCATAGACCACGGCAACAAAGCTGGGCGCGGGAATGGTGGCGCCGCCGGTGGGGTTGGACAGGGTCAGGGTGAAGCTCTCGTTGAGCTCCGGCGCCGTGTCGCCGGCAATGGCCAGCGTCAGGCTGACAAGGCGCTGCTGCGGCGCGAAGGTCAGGGTGCCGCCGGTGGGCAGCGCATTGGCCACGAAATCCGCGGCGGTCACCCCGACCGTGCCGGGCGCGCCGCCCGGGGCGAAGCTCCAGTCGACACTGTTGGTGCCGGTTGCGGTTCCGTTGCGCGCGATGCTCACGACATAAGGGTTGCTGCCGGCATTGCCCTCGAGTTGGTCCAGGCGGGAGGGCCGGAACGACAGGTTGGTGTCGTCGTTGAAGATCACCGCCCCGACGGATGCGGTGGTGACCACCGCGCCGTTCGTGGGGTTGGACAGGGTCACCGCGAAGCGCTCGTTCAGTTCGCCGGCGCTGTCGGCCTGGACGTGGATGGTCAGGATCTTGCTGGTCTCGCCGACGGCGAAGGTCGCGGTTCCGGATGGCAGCACCGCGCCCACGAAATCAGCGGCGTTGGCCGGCAGGGTTCCAGGCCCCGCCCTGCCGGACACCGCCCATTGGACGCTGTGCTCCAGCGGGGACACACCCCGGCGCGCCAGGGTGAAGGTGAAGGCGGTGGTGCCGCCGGTGCCCTCGGGACGGGCGGCATTGGCCGCGGTGATCGCCAGGGTGACGTCGTCGTTCAGGATGGCAGCGGCAACAAGGTGATGTTGTGGGGCACCAACAAGGCGCCGCCTTGCTGGTGCCATCCAGCGCCGTCGCAGATCAGCCCGGCATGCGCCCCGGGTGCCACCTGCGTGCTGATCTCGCGGAGATGCTCGTTCATTGCTTCG
>CAXNGD010000055.1:0-11054 GCA_964201575.1 Acetobacterales bacterium
GGCGCCCACCCCGCTTGGCCGGTGGGATCAGCGGACCAATCAACGACCATTCCTCATCCGTCAGGTCGCTGGGATAGCGAAGATGGTCACGGTTGTAGCGGTCGCGGTTCTCAGCGGTCCACATCGATGGCCTCCCAACTTGAGTGGCCCCCTTGAATCACATCAGGTTCGTATGGCTCAAGGAGTTTTCGGACGGACACTGAGGCGCAAGCTTGGCGATATCCCCGCCGGTCAGGCAGAAGGCTCGGCGGCGGCGCGCTCGCGCAATTTGCGGGCCATGGAGGCGATGCCGTTGCCGCGGTTGGTGGACAGCGCTTCGAGCAGGCCGAGATCCTTGAGGAAGACCGGATCGGTGGCCAGGATCTCCGCCGGCGTGCGCCCGGTATAGACGCGTAGCAGCAAGGCCACGAGCCCGCCGACAATGGCGGCATCCGAGGCGCCGGCGAAGTAGAGTTTCTCCCCGCGACGCTCGGCGTTCATCCAGACCTTGCTCTGGCAGCCCGGCACGCGGTGGCCGTCATTGGACCATTCCTCGGGGAAGTGGGGGAGCTTGCGGCCGAGTTCGATGATGTACTGGTAGCGCTCCATCCAGTCGTCGAACACGCCGAGTTCGTCGGCGATGGCGGCGATGGCGTCGGCGGCGCTGGGGTCTTCGGGGGCGAGGAAGGGGTCCATGGGGGCGATGTGTGGGCGAGGGGGCGGGGCGTCAAGCGGGCGGAGGTATCGCGGCGGCGATTGGCGGTCTTTGCCTAGGCCAGAAATCGTGCTGTGTTCGGCCGCGCCCGGGCATCGGCCCGCGCCGGTTTCGGAGGAAGACGACATGTTCAGCCATATGATGATCGGGACCAATGACATCGCTCGATCCAAGGCGTTCTACGACGCGCTGTTTACGGCCGTCGGCGGCAAGCCCGGCATCCAGGACGCCAAGGGGCGGTTGATCTACATGCACAATGGCGGGCTGTTGCTGGTCACCAAGCCGATCGACGGCAAGCCGGCAACCGTGTCCAACGGAGGCACGATCGGCTTCGCGATGGACAGCCCGGCCCAGGCCGATGCTTGGCATGCGGCGGGCGTGGCCGCGGGCGGTGCGGCGATCGAGGATCCGCCGGGCGTGCGCGCGGGCGGGGCAGTGCCGCTGTACCTGGCCTATCTGCGCGATCCCGACGGCAACAAGCTGTGCGCGCTGCATCGGATGCCGAAAGCCTGAGACAGTTAAGGCCAGGGCCTGGGTTTAGCGCTTGATCACCAGCCCCTGCCCGGTGGGCAGCGGCATGACGCGATAGCCGCGGGCCTCGAACCAGGGGTCCTCGGCGAGCTTCTGGCCGCGATAGGCCATGGCCCATTCGTAGTCGTCCAGGATGATGATGCCGCCGGGGACGATACGGTCGAACAGCGCTTCCAGGGTGGCGATTTCGGCCGGGATCTCGTTGAGGTCGACGTGGAGATAGCTGATGCGTTCGGGGGAGTTGCCTTCGAAGGAGGCCGGGATCTCGCCCTGGACGATGTTGACCTGGGGGTAGGCGGCGAATTTCTCCCGGACCTTGTCGGCCAGGGAAGGGCCGTGTTCGGGCATGGAGTGGTGGGCCATTCCGGCACTGTGCTGGAACAAATCATAGCCCCAGAAGGTGCGGGGGAACGCGGGGCCGCCGAGGTAGTCAACCACGGTCTTGATGCCGACGCCGCGGTAACAGCCGCATTCGACGAAATCGCCGTCCAGATGCACGGCGTGATAGGCGGCGCAGGCCAGGACATAGCGGCGCCAGATGATGGCGGTGTCCGAGTCTGATTCGACGGCGCCGTGCCAGGCGCTGACGAAGGGCGCGTCCTCCAGCATCGAGTTGTTGCGCCCCCAGGCCATGAAGCTATCGGCGAAATGCAGCCCGCCCGGCACGCGCTCGGCCAGCTCGCCGGCCACGCGGGTGACCTCGGCGAGGTCGCGAGAGCCCCAGAAGACCGGGTAGAAGAAGCTCAGCACCTGCGTCGGGCTGGCCGGGGTCAGGACGGGAAGGTTCATGATGTCTCGCTGTTCTGGCGATGGGGCAGGGGCGGCACAGGCCGCATATCTAGGCGCCGACAGCGTTAACGCTTGATTACCCAGCGTAGAATGCGAGTGCCGGTAACCCCTATGCTCGCCGCGCCCGCAAATGATGCACCACCGCGTGATGCGCCGGCACCACCGCCATGCCCACCGCCAGGCCGACAAGCCCGGACAGCACCGCCCCCGCCAGCCACCCCGCCGCCCCGCCGGCCAGCGCGGCCCCCGCGTGCTCGGCATGCGCCAGCAGATGCGCCGGCGCCGGCACGCCAAGCTGCTCCAGCCCGTGCAACAGGATGCCGCCGCCCACCCACAGCATCGCCGCAGTGCCCAACAGGCTCAGCCCGCGCATGAACGGCACCGTGCCATGCACGAGCGCGCTGCCAAGCTGGCGCACCACTGGCCGCCCGGTCCGCACCATGGCCAGCCCGGCATCGTCCGCCTTCACGATCAGCGCGACCGCGCCATAGACCCCCAGCGTGATGAAGATCCCCACGCTGCCCAGCACCAACGCCTGCCGCATCAGCGAGGCCTCCGTCACCGTGGACAGCGTCAGCGCCATGATCTCCGCCGAGAGGATGAAATCGGTGCGCACCGCGCCGGCAATGCGCGTCGCCTCGTCCTGCGTCTCGTCCGGCCCACTCACCTCCTGCGGCCGCACCGCCTCGATCACCTTCTCCGCACCCTCGAAGCACAGATAGGCGCCGCCCAGCATCAACAGCGGCGTGATCGCCCAGGGCGCGAACAGCCCAAGGGTCAGCGCGGCTGGCAGCAGGAACAACAACTTGTTGCGCAGCGAGCCCATGGCGATGCGCGCCACCACCGGCAATTCCCGGCTCGGCGCCAAGCCGGCGACATAGCGCGGCGTCACCGCGGCATCGTCGATCAACACCCCGGCCGCCTTGGTACCCGCCTTGGCGGCCTGCGCCGCCACATCGTCCAGCGTCACCGCTGCGGCCTTGGCGAGTGCCGCCACGTCGTCCAGCAAGGCGATCAATCCGCTGCTCATCGGCCGCTCCCCCTGTGTCCTGCCCGCGAAGTCCGTCCGGCTTCGGACGGATGCAGCGGATCAGCAGGCCACTGAAGACAGAGCCTGGTATCCTGATTGCGTGATCCGCGGGATGACGCAATCAGGATACCAGGTTGCCGATGCCACAAGCCACACCCCAGGCCCAACCCGCAAGCCTCAAGCGGCGCGCGGCACTCGCCTTGGCAGATCGTCGAGCAGCACCAGGATCGTCGCCGCCTGCTGCGCCAGGCCATAGCGCTCTGCCACCCAGCCGCGATACAGCCCCGGCCTTGCCGCGCGGATCAGCGCCATCGCCGCGTCGATGCCGGCAAACTGGCACTCCACCGGCCACAGCGTCTTGGCGCCGGGAAACTCATGCACCACCGGAAACGCCCCCACCGCCATCGCCTCGCCGATGTTCAGGCCGAAGCTTTCATACATCGTGGTGGACAGCAGCACGCCCTTGTCGGCGTACCAGCCCGGCATGTCCGCCACCTCGCCGTCGAAGTGCACACAGCCCTCCAGGCCCAGCGCCGGGATCATCCGCCGCAGGTAGCGCAGCGTGCGCAAATCGGTGAAGGCACCCGCCACATGCAGGCTGTACCCCGGCGCCTGCCGGCACAGCGCGTGCATCACCTGCAGCATCAGCATCGGGTTCTTCTTCGGCTCGACATGGCCCACCCAGCCGATCCGCCGCATGTCCGGCGCCGCCGGCCCGAGCCGGAACCGCTCCAGGTCGATGCCGTTGGCAATCACCATCCGCGCCGCCGCCGCGCTGGCCGGGAAGCGCTCATGCATCAGCGCATCAATGTCATCGCCAACGGTGACCAGCGCATCGACCGCGCGCCAATCGACCCGCCCCGGAAAATCGGTCTGCAACGCCTCGATCGAATGCAGCCGCACCACACAGGCCCGCCCGCCCAACACGCCGCTGGTCGTCGCCCAGACCGCGTGATCCCAGCACCATTCCAGCTACATGATATCGGCCCAGCCGATCGCCGCGGCCAATTCCGGCCCCGGCGGCCCGGCATGGAACCTGACCTCGAAATGCCGTTCCAGCAGCGGGATCAGCGGGGCGAGAAAACTGCCGCGCCGATCCTTGATGCGATCGGCAAGCAACAGGCGACGCATGGACCAGCCTCCGCACCGGTGAAGCCGGCAGTATCCCGCCGCACCGGTTGTCGAATGCTTAACCCGCCGCCGGCGTCCGCGGTCCCGCCGACACTGGCGCTTCAGCGCCCGGCGGCGAGGCCGGTGACGCGGAGCGAGGCGCACCCGCGGTGGGCGACAAAGCGGGCGCGCTATCGCCGGCCGCGCGTTTGCCAGCGGCGTCTGGCGCCGTCTCGCGCCGTCCCGGCCGCGGCTCGCCGATATTGCCGCGCTCCCACGAGCGATAAGCATCCAACTGCTACTCGGTCGGGATCGTGCTGCGCACCGCCCCGCTCTCGTCGCGGAACTCAATCACCACAATAGCCAGCTCGGGATCCAGGCGCAGCGTCGGGTTTGGCAGCGACTTGCCCGCCGGCGCGGGCGGTGCCGTGGCGCGGTCGCTGGCGCGACGATCGGCGGGCGTGCCACCGGACGTGCCACTGGGCTGGCGCGCCACCTCGCCAACGGCGGCGGCCGGGCCGATCCGGGCAACGGAGAGATCACTGGACATGGGACGCACCTTCGCTGGCGCACGACCAAACCTGGCGCACCCTCCTGGCGCAGACCGCCATCCATACGCCGAAGAGGTTAACCAACCACCAACAGGCCCCCGAAGGACCCGCGCCCGCCGCTCAGAAATCGGTCACCCGGCCCTTGTGCTGCCAATCGCCATAGCGCGTCGGCTCCGGCCCCGGCGCCCCGCCGATCTCCTTCGCCAGCGTCGGCCCCGGCGACTTCTTCAGCACCCGCTCCGGCAGCTTTGGCGGCGTGGCGGCCGATGGCGGCGCATCCGCGGCGGGTTTCGGTGTCGTTTCATTGCTCATGCCATCAACATGGCGTGTGCGCTCCCGATTGCAACCAATCGGGACTTGCCGGCATGCCGCTGCATTCGCTGTTCTGTCCGCGTGACGAATCCGATTCCCAATGCTGCCCCCCAGCCCCCCCGCGCCCCGGCCATGGCCGTCATGGCGGCAATACTCGGCCTGTGCCTGACCACCCATGCCCTCGCCCAACAGCCCCCCAGCCCCGCCCCTCCCATCCCTGCGCCCGCAGGCCCGCTCGGCGACCGCGAAGCCAGCATCGCCAACCGCGGCTCCCTGTCGATCACCGAGATCTACATCTCCCCCAGCAGCACCGATGCCTGGGGCGATGACCGTCTCGCCGATGCCATACTCGAGCCTGGCCGCACCCTGCGCCTGCGCCTCGGCCGCCTGCGCGACTGCGCCTTCGACGTCCTGGTCATTTACGAGGATGCCAGCCGCGAGGAACGCCTGGCCCAGAACCTCTGCCGCGCCCGCCAGCTCGCCTTCGACGGCAAACAGCGCCGCCCGCCGGCCGCCGCCGCCCTGCAACAGCACGAGCTCGCCCTGACCAACCACAGCGCCCGCACCATCCAACAGGTCTTCATCTCCGCCGCTGACGCCGCTCAATGGGGCGAGGACGTGCTGGCGCGCGCCATCTCGGTGGGCGACACCAGCCGCGTCGCCTTCCGCGGCGGCTGCATCGTCGATCTCCGCGTGGTGTTCGAGAACCGCGCCGCCGAGGAACGCCGCGGCATCGACCTGTGCCGCCGCCCGGCCTTGTCCATAGAGCCCGGCTGGACCACCAGCGACGACCCGCCACCCCCCGCGTGACCACCCCCCGCGTGACCGCCCCCCGCCTGACCGCCTGACCGCCCGCCCCGATTACGGTGAGTAGCGCTGCAACACCGGCATCAGCTCGCGCTCGATGATCTGTGCGGTCCACGGCCCGGCACGGTGCCAGCGCACGATCCCCTCGCCATCCACCACAAAGGTCGAGGGCGTCGCCGTCACCGCCCAATCCGACGCCACCCGCCCCGCCACATCATGCGCCACCCGCGCATAGGGATTGCCGTTGCGCTCCAGATAATCCAACCCATTGGTGCGCGTGTCGCGGAACATGATCCCCCACATCTCCACCCCCGCCGCGCGCAGCTCGTTCAGCAGCGGATACTCCAGGATGCAGGCCGGGCTCCACGGACCCCAGAACTTCACCACCCGCGGCACCCCCGACCGCAACAGGTCGCGCGTCTGAAACCCTGGACCAACCAGCCCCGGCAGGGTGAAGCCCGGCACCCGCTCGCCCAGCAACCGCGTCGGCGACCCCCGCGGCAGCACCTGCTGATTTGGCTGCCCGAGCAGCACATCCCGATAAACATAGGCCCCGGCGCCGATCGCGATCGCCACGATCAAGGCCGCGAGAAACTTGAACACCTCAGCCCCCGCTCTTGCGCGGGTTCAGCGTGTTCCAGTTGCCTGCCGGCGGCGCCTGTCCGCTCTCCGGCTTCCACTGGCCGGATTTCTTCAACGCCTCGGCCACCTCGGGCGGCATATAGCTCTCGTCATGCTTGGCCAGCACCTCGCTGGCCAGGAAACTGCCATCCGGCCGCAGCGTGCCCAGCGTCACCACCCCCTGCCCCTCGCGGAACAGGTCGGGTAGGATGCCGGCGAACTCCACATCCACCGCCGCCCGCCCATCCGTCACCCGGAACCGCGCCACGGGTTTACCCTCGCTACGCGCCCGCACCACGCTGCCGCCTTCCACCAACCCGCCCAGCCGCAGGCTGCGCCCCGGCGGCTGCGGTTTCTCGGCCAGGTCCCCCGGGGTGACGAAAAACACCAGGTTGTCGCTGAACGCCAGCAACGTGAGCCCCGTCGCACTGCCCAGCCCCACCAGGCACAGCAACACCACCGCCAGCCGCCGCCCCTTGCGCGTGCGCAGCATGCTCATGTCGCATCGCGCTCCCGCTGCCGCCGCGGATCGATCGCCTCCAGCCGCCGCCGCGCGCGCTCAACCCGCAGCCAGGCATCCACGGCAAACCCCGCCCCCACCACCAGCGCCAGCCCATACGCCGCCGCGATATATGGAAGATGCGTCACGCCGCCTGCACTCCCGCCAGCAACAGCCCGCGAATCCGCCGCTCCATCACCGCCGCGCGCAGCCGCGCCGTGACAATCGCCGCGAACCCCAGGCTGAACCCCAGGATGCACACCAGCAGCGGCCACAGCATGTCCACATGCATGCTCGGCGCCCCGGTCACGGTCAGCGTCGAGGGCTGGTGCAGCGTGTTCCACCAATCCACCGAGAACTTGATCACCGGCAAATTCACCACCCCCACCAGCGCCAGGATCGCCCCCGCCCGATACCCTCGCACCGGATCGTCAAACGCCCGCACCAGCGCGATATGCCCAAGGTACAGAAAAAACAGCACCAGCACCGAGGTCAGCCGCGCATCCCAAACCCACCAAGCCCCCCACATCGGCTTGCCCCACAGGCTCCCCGTCGCCAGGCACAGCGCGGTAAACGCCGCCCCCACCGGCCCGATCTCGACGGCCGCCAGATCCGCCAGCGGATGCCGCCACACCAGCGACAGCAGGGAACAAACCGCCAGCGCCAGATACCCGCCGCCGGCCAGCCAGGCCGCAGGCACGTGGATATAAATGATCCGAACGGCGTCACCCTGCTGGTAATCCGCCGGCGCGACGAACAACCCCCACGCCAGCCCCCCCAGCGTCAACAGCAGCGCCGGAATCGCCACGAACGGCAGCACCCGCCCGGAAATCCGCAAAAAGCGGCCCGGATTGGCAAACCGATGCAGGCTGCGCGCGACAGGAGGCGACGGGGCATGATCCACGCCGCCCATATACGCCCTGCCGCCGCCGGTTTGAAGGCCGTCCGGATTGCGCTTAACTCGTCTCCCTTACCCGATGGAACCCACCCCCATGGTCTACTGGCTGGTCAAATCCGAACCCGACGCCTTCTCCTGGGATCAGCAGGTCGCCAACAAGGTCGAACCCTGGACCGGCGTGCGCAACTTCATGGCCCGCAACTACCTGCGCGCGATGAAAAAAGGCGACCGCGCCTTCTTCTACCACTCCAACATCGGCAAGGAGATCGTTGGCATCGTCCAGGTCGCCCGCGAAGCCTACCCCGACCCCACCGTCGAACCCGGCGAAAAAGGCGACTGGTCCTGCGTCGACATGAAAACCGTCGCCCCGGTCAAAACCCCGGTCACCCTCGCCCAGCTCAAGGCCGACCCGCAATTCGCCGAATTCCCCCTCATCCGCCAGTCGCGCCTCTCGGTCATGCCCGTCTCCGAAGAGCACTGGGCCGCCATCTGCACCCTCGCGGGGGTCAAGCCGTGAAGGGAAGGAAGACTTCTTTTTGTGAACAAAAAGAAGCAAAAAAACTTCTTCCGCTTGCACACGATCGCCCGGCTTCCGAACGAAAAGCCGGCAACCATCGGATAAAGTTTTTTTGCTTCTTTTTGTTCACAAAAAGAAGACTCCCTTGCCTTTGATGCGCCCCCTCTGCCGCCTGGACGACATCCCGGACGGCGAATCCCGCGGCTTCGACCCCGCCCCCGGCGGCTTCACCGGCCTCTTCGCCATCCGCCGTGGCACCAATGTCTACGCCTACGTCAATTCTTGCCCCCATATCGGCGTCCCCCTCGACTGGAACCCCCACCGCTTCCTCACCCGCGACGGCAAGAAGATCATCTGCGCCGTGCACGGCGCCGAGTTCCGCATCGAGGATGGCGAGTGCACCACCGGCCCCTGCCTTGGCGACCGCCTGGAAGCCGTTATGATCGAAATCAGGGACGGCGTGGTGCTGGTGCCCGCCGATGCCGGCCTATAGACCACCCAGAGAACACCAAGGACGGGGAACCCAAGCGATGTCCGACACCCTCTTTCCGGTCAAGTCCGAGGTCGCGGCCAGCGCCCACGTCACCGCCGACCAGCTCGCCGCCATGCACGCCCGCCTGGCCGCCAACCCCGACCGCTTCTGGCTCGAACAAGCCCAGCGCGTCGCCTGGACCCGCCCCCCCACCAAGACCGTCTCCGGCGACTTCACCGGCGACGTCCGCGTCAAATGGTTCGAAGACGGCACCCTGAACGCCACCGTCACCTGCCTGGACCGCCACCTCGCCCGCAACGGCGACAAGATCGCCATCATCTGGGAAGGCGACGACCCCAACGCCTCCGAAAAAGTCACCTACCGCGACCTGCACGAACGCGTCTGCCGCCTCGCCAACGCCCTCAAATCCCTCGGCGCCAAGAAAGGCGACCGCATCTGCATCTACCTCCCCATGGTCGTCGAAGCCGCCGTCGCCATGCTCGCCTGCGCCCGCATCGGCGCCATCCACTCCGTCGTCTTCGGCGGCTTCTCCCCGGACAGCCTTGCCAACCGCATCCAGGACTCCGAATGCGCCATCCTCATCACCGCCGATGAAGGGCGACGGGGAGGCCGCAAAGTCCCCCTGAAAGCCAACGCCGACGCCGCCGTGGCCCAGTGCCCCAGCATCAAGCACGTCGTCGTCGTAAAGGTCACCGGCGGCGAAATCACCATGACCCCCGGCCGGGACCACGACTACGCCGCCCTCGCCGCCGCCGCCGACCCCTGGTGCGAACCCGAGGTGATGAACGCCGAAGACCCGCTCTTCATCCTCTACACCTCCGGGTCGACGGGAAAGCCCAAAGGCGCCCTGCACACCACCGGCGGCTACATGGTCTGGGCCAGCTACACCCACGAACTCGTCTTCGACTACAAACAGGGCGAGATCTACTGGTGCACCGCCGATGTCGGCTGGGTCACCGGCCACACCTATATCGTCTACGGCCCGCTCGCCAACGGCGCCACCACCCTGATGTTCGAAGGCATCCCCACCTGGCCGGACGCCGGCCGCTTTTGGCAGGTCGTCGACAAACACCAGGTCAACATCTTCTACACCGCCCCCACCGCCATCCGCTCCCTCATGCGCGAAGGCGAAGCCCCGGTGAAAAAACACTCCCGGTCGTCCCTCCGCCTCCTCGGCTCCGTCGGCGAACCCATCAACCCCGAAGCCTGGCTCTGGTACCACCGCGTCGTCGGCGACCACCGCTGCCCCATCGTCGACACCTGGTGGCAAACCGAAACCGGCGGCATCCTCATCACCCCCCTCATCGGCGCCATCGCCCAAAAACCCGGCTCCGCCACCCTCCCCCTTCCCGGCGTCACCCCGCTAATCGTCGACGCCGAAGGAAACGAACTCCCCGGCGCCACCGAAGGCAACCTCTGCCTCGCCCACCCCTGGCCCGGCATTATGCGCACCATCTACGGCGACCACGACCGCTTCATCCAGACTTACTTCTCCACCTACCCCGGCCGCTACTTCACCGGCGACGGCGCCCGCCGAGACGCCGACGGCTACTACTGGATCACCGGCCGCGTCGACGACGTCATCAACGTCTCCGGCCACCGCATGGGCACCGCCGAAGTCGAATCCGCCCTGGTCTCCCACACCAAAGTCGCCGAAGCCGCCGTCGTCGGCTTCCCCCACGACATCAAAGGCCAAGGCATCTACGCCTACGTCACCCTCAAACTCGGCGAAGAACCCACCGAATCCCTCCGCAAAGAACTCATCGCCTGGGTCCGCAAAGAAATCGGCCCCATCGCCGCCCCCGACGCCATCCAATGGGCCCCCGGCCTCCCCAAAACCCGCAGCGGCAAAATCATGCGCCGCATCCTGCGCAAAATCGCCGCCAACGAAACCGACGGTCTCGGCGATATCTCCACCCTCGCCGACCCCACCGTCGTCACCGACCTCATCCAAAACCGCGTCGGCTGAACAAAACTTCCCTCCCCCCGTCCTCCACGGGGGGAGCCGGAGGGGGGCTCTAGAAACAGGCAAGAAGTTCTTTTTTGAAAAAATAAGGCTCTGTTCTCGAATCGTATGTGCTCTGTAGAATCCGGTCAAACGCCCTGTTTGGAGCGCATCGATGGACGACGCGATTTTCCGTAACTGGCTGTCTGGCCTGGACACGTTGACGGCGGCGCAGCGTGAAGAGGTTCTGTCTGTGC
>CAXNGD010000056.1:0-11044 GCA_964201575.1 Acetobacterales bacterium
TCCAGCCGTCCTGCAAACGAAGCTCAATCGTCGTCCGATCAACAATCGTCAGCGCGCGTCGGTGAGAACCCATCGGGACACCCTATCCTATAGGGCCTCCCGGCGGCGTTCGCTCCCAAACTTGAATCCGCCTTCTTTTTTTCAAAAAAAGAACACGCTTGCTATTCCTTCGTCGCCAACCAACCCAGCAGATTCCGCCACAAGGGCACAAACCCGTCCCAGTCGATCGCCGCCTGCGGCAACCAATGCGGCCCCATATCGGTCGTCCAGGCCAGCGTGCGCCCGGCACCATGGCGGCCAACCACCAGCAACGGGTGGGCCCCGTCCTCGTCCGGTGCGTGGGCCAGGACGGTGGCGTCGGGTTTGGCGATCACTTCGTTGAGCCCGAGCATCACTGGCCAGGTGGCGGACACGCTGCGCAGCAGGGGGTGGTCGGGGGCGGAGACGGTGGCGCGGAAGCCTTCGGGCACTTCGATCCGGTCGTCATAGGGGTGGATGCTGACCGGCAGCACCGCCTCGACCGCCGTGCCGCGATAGCGCGCGCCGCCCTGCCAGCCCTGGAAGCTGTAATAGCCGCCGATCATCGCCAGTCCGCCGCCGCCGGCGACGTATTCGCGCAGCAGCTTCAGCCGGTTGGGGAAGGGGCGCGAATGCAGCGCCACGTCGGGGTGCAACAACAGCGTGTTGGCGCCGATATCGCTCAGCATCACCGCGTCATAGGCGCGCAGGGCCTCCAGCGTGGCTGGGAAGTCGGTGGCGGCGATGTGGCTCGGCATATGCTGGATGTCGAACGGCTCGCCGGCCAGTGCCTTGAGGAACGGGCCGCAGCCGGTGGCGTAGCTGGCCGCCGGGAACAGGTCATAGCCCTTGATGTGGGTGGTGGCGCTCATCCAGCTTTCGCCGGCGAGCAGGATCTTCTTGTGCGCCATGGATTCGGACTCCGGATGGTGCGGCGAGGGTAACGCCACTAGCCTCTGCGCAACAGTGATGAGGTGGTTCCATGGCGGTGTATCGCGCCAAGCCGAATGCGATCGAGGCGATTTACGGCCGCCGCAAGGCGGTGATCGGCGTGATCCACTTGCATGCCTTGCCCGGGTCGCCGGCCTATGACGGGGAGAGCATGGACAGCCTCGTGCACTTCGCATTGGACGAGGCGGCGCGCTATCGGGCCGGCGGTATCGATGGGTTGATCGTGGAAAACCACGGCGACATCCCGTTTGCCAAGCCCGACGAGCTGGGCCCGGAGACGGCGTCCTGCATGGCGGTGATCACCCAGGCGGTGCGGCAGGCCAGCGGCCTGCCGGTTGGGGTGAACGTGCTGGCCAACGGGGCGGTCGCGGCGCTGGCGGTGGCCAAGGCGGCGGGGGCAGCGTTTGTGCGGGTGAACCAATGGGCCAACGCCTATGTCGCCAACGAGGGCTTCGTCGAGGGAAAAGCCGGAGCGGCGGCGCGCTACCGCGCCTGGCTGCGCGCCCGCGACGTCAAGATCTTTGCCGATGTCCATGTCAAACACGGCGCCCACGCGATCACCGCCGACCGCTCGATCCAGGAGCTGGCGCGCGACATCGAGTTCTTCGACGCCGATGTCGCCATCGCCACCGGCCAGCGCACCGGCGATGCCGCCACGTTGGACGAATTGCGCGCGATTGCCGCCGGCACCTCGCTGCCGGTGGCCGTCGGCAGCGGGGTCAATCCGGACAATGTCGGCGACATCCTGTCGGTGGCCGACGCGGTGATCGTGGCGAGCTATCTCAAACGCGACGGCGTATGGTGGAACGAGGTCGACCCCGACCGTCTGGCCACTTTCATGCACGCGGTGGCACAGGCGCGATGAGCCGGGTCTTCGTGTTGGGCAATGCCTCGCTCGACACCACGCGGCGCGTGCCGCGGCTGCCGCTGGCGGGCGAGACGCTGATGGCGACAGGGATTCTCCGTTCGCCCGGCGGCAAGGGGCTGAACCAGGCGGTGATGGCGGCGCGCGCCGGGGCGGAGGTGCGTTTCATGGCAGCACTGGGCGATGAGCCGGAGACGGCGTTGATCCGCAACGCCCTGCGCGACGAGGGCCTGGATGCCGACTGGGTGCAGACCGGCGCGCCGACCGACCTGTCCAGCCTGATGGTCGCGCCGGATGGCGAGAACTGCATCGTCAGCACCGGGGCGAGTTGCGACTCGTTGGGCATCGCGCCGGCCCTGGACTTCGTGGCCCGCCTCGCGACCGGGGACCTCTTGCTGATCCAGGGCAATCTGCGCCTCGATGTCACGCTGGCCGCGGCGCGGGCGGCGCGGGCGGCGCGGGCGCGCGGCGGGCGGGTGATGCTGAACACCGCACCGCTGCGCTGGTCCTTTGCCGCGCTGCTGCCACTCTGCGACCTCGTCGTCGCCAACCGGTTCGAGGCCAGGGAGATCACCGGCCACGCTGCGGTGGAGCCGACCGCGCGCGCCTTGGCCGGCACCGCTGTCGCCATCGTGACGCTGGGCGATGCCGGCTGCGTGTTGGCCGATCCCGCCATCCGCGCCTTCCCCGCCGAGAAGGTACACGCCATCGACACCAGCGGCGCCGGCGACGTGTTCTGCGGCGTGCTCGCCGCAGGCTGGGCCGCGGGGCAGGCCCTGCCGGCAGCCATCGCCAGGGCCCAGCGCGCGGCAGCGCTCAGCGTCGGGCGGGCAGGGTGCTTCGGCGCCTTCCCCACCCGCGCCGAACTTGCCTCAGGCCAGCGCCATCCCTGAGCCATCCCGCCGCCGGTCCCCCGCTGCGCGCACCTCGCCGCCCGCCAAGATCACGCATTGCGTGCCGCCATCCATCCGCCGGACATGCGGCCAATGCCCGCGTGCGGCCAGGCCCATGGCATGGTGCTCCAGCGCCGGCTCGATCTCGGTCACCCCGTTCCAGTTCAGCGCATGCGGCGCATCCAGCAATGCCTGCGGATCGCGCATCCCGCCGGCCAGCCGCAACAGCGCATTGGCGACATAGCCGATGATGCGAAACCCGCCCCCTGCGCCCAGCGCCGCCAGCGGATGCCCGGCCTCGTCCAGCACGATCATCGGTGCGATCGTGGTGCGCGCCCGCTTATGCGGCGCCAGCGCGTTCGGGTCGTGCCATTCCCGCCCGCTGCGCCCGCGCAGCACCGGCTCGGCGGCGAAATTGGTCATCACGTTGTTCAGCCAGAACCCGCCCGCCGCGATCCGGCTGCCGAAGTTCTGATTGATCGTGGTCGTCATCGACACCACCTGGCCGCGCGCATCGGCAACGCTGAGATGGCTGGTCTGGCTCGCCCCCAGCTCACGCCCGCGCCCCGGCGGAAACCGGTTGCTGCGGCGAAGCGGATCGATCAACGCGGCGCGGGCATCGAGGTACGCGGGATCAAGCAACTGGCCGACATCGGCCGGGGCGAAATCGGGATCGGCATAGGGCCAGCGATCCATGATCGCCAACCGCCCGGCCTCGGCCAGCAGATGAATGGCATCGGCCGAGGGCGCATCGTCCAGGCTGCGCAGCCCATGCCGCTGGACGAAGCCGACAATCTGTGCGGCCGCCAGCGCGCCATAGGCCGGCAGCGGTCCCGCCAGCACCGTCATCCCGCCCAGGGCAAACCGCAACGGCGCCCGCTCCACCGGAACATACGTCGCCAGGTCAGCCAGGGTCAGCGTGCCAGGGAACGTATCCTCCGCCGCCGCACGCACGATCGCCTGGGCCAAAGCGCCTTCATGCAGCGCCGCCGATCCCGCTTCGGCAATATGCATCAGTGTGGCCGCCAGCGCCGGATTGCGCCGCATTGTCCCGGCCGGCAACGCCAGCCCATCGACGCAATACTGCTCCCGCCCGAACCGCGTGTCCCGCACCGACGGATTCTCCGCCAGCGCCCGCATCAAGTACGGCGACAGCGGCGCCCCCTCGGCCGCCAGCTCGATCGCAGGCGCGAACAGCTCGGCCCATGGCAGCCGCCCGAACCGCCGATGCGCGTGCTCCAGCGCCATCAGCGCGCCAGGCACGCCCACCGTCCGCCCGCCATACATCGCCCGCTCGCTCGGCACCGTCCGCCCGTCGAAATCAGTCGCCAGCCGTGCCGTCACCCGCCCCGGCGCCCGTGCCAATCCATCCAGGCACAGCACGCGGTCGCCATCATGCACCAGGATGATCGCCCCGCCGCCAAGCCCCGAAGCATTCGGCTCCACCACGCACAACGCCGCCACCGCCGCCACCGCCGCATCCACCGCCGACCCGCCGGCCCGCAACATCAACAGCGCCGCGCGCGACGCCAAGGGATGGGCCGTGGCCACCGCCGCCCGCCCGCTGGCCGAGGCGTCCCGGCTGGGGTTGGTGGTGATCCATGGCTCGATCGCGCGGCCATAGGCGGTGGTGAAGGCATCCATGCCCTCTGTGTGCTGCACCGGGGGGCGGGCTGCAAGGCAAGGGGCAGGAAGAGTCTTCTTTTTGTGAACAAAAAAAACAAAAAAACTTTATCCGTTCGCCGAGCGGCTAGCCGCGTTGTTACTTGCACCGGCGCCGGTTCCCTCGCCCGGCTCCAATGGACAAAGTTTTTTTGCTTATTTTTGTTCACAAAAAGAAGACTCTTCCCTCCCCTGCACCCCCGCGGGTAGCGCCCGCGCCCTCACCATGGCAGGCTCCGCCCACCGGGATCGAGGAGCAGACCAATGGCCCAAAGCTGGCGCGAGCGCGCAACCACCGTCTTTCATTGCGAGAAGCAGCCCGGCGTCGGCAGCCGCGGCATGGTGGTCTCCAACCATCCGCTCGCCTCCGCCGCAGGTGCCGAGATGATCGCCGCGGGTGGCAACGCCATCGACGCCGCCGTCGCCACGCTGTTCTGCCTGACCGTGGTGGAGCCGATGATGGTCGGCATCGTCGGCGGCGGCACGCTGCATGTGCGCACCGCCGACGGCCAGAACCGCATCATCGACGCGATGAGCACCGTGCCGCTGGCCGGCCGGCCCGACATGTACACCCCGGTGCCGAACGGCGCCTCGGAGAACTACGAAACCACTGACCGCGCCAACGTCGTCGGCTTCAACAGCATCTCTGCCGCCGGCGCCCTGCTCGGCTGGACCGAGATCCTGCACCGCTGGGGCACGATGGAGCTGGACGAGGTGCTCCAGCCCGCCATCAAGCACGCCAGCCGCGGCTTCCGCGCAACGCCCTATCTGCATGAATGCATCACCGGTGCCGCCGCCGACCTGGCCCTGCAGAAGGAGATCGCGGCGATGCTGCTGCCCGGCGGCAGCCCGCTCAAGGCCGGAGAACGCCTGGTCCAGGGCGACTACGCCGAGACCCTGCGCCTGATCGCCAAAGACGGCGTCGCCGCCTTGCATGGCGGCCCGATCGGCGATGCCGTCGTCGCCTATGTCCAGAAGATGGGCGGCGTCCTGTCGCGCGAGGATTTCGTCTCCTACCGCACCAAGGAACGCGTGCCGATCCGCACCACCTATCGCGGCTGGGAGCTGATCATGCCGCCCCCGCCCGCCGCCTCGGGCGTGCACATCACCCAGATGCTGAACATCATGGAGGCCTATGACGTCCGCGGCATGGGCTTCGGCTCGCCGGACCTGGTCCACCTGATGGCCGAGGCGCTGAAGATCGCCTTCGCCGACCGGGCGGAGGCCAGCGGCGATCCCGACTTCATCGATGTCCCCGTCGCCACCCTGACCAGCCGCGAATACGCAGCCGACCGCCGCGCCCGCATCAGCATGGAGCGCACCCAAACCTGGGGCCCCGGCATCCGCCAGGGTGAGGGCAAGAACACCACCCACATGACCTCGGCCGACCGCGAGGGCAATGTCTGCGCCATCACCTCGACCATCAACAACACCTTCGGCGCCCGCATCGTCATCCCCGGCACCGGCATCATCCCGAACAACTACATGCACACCTTCGACCCGCGCCCGGGCCGCGCCCTGTCGATCGCCCCGGGCAAGCGCGTCACCACCTCGATGTCCCCCAGCATGGCGCTGCAGGACGGCCGCCTGAAGTTTGCCCTCGGCCTGCCCGGCGGCAAGCGCATCTTCCCCAGCGTGTGGCAGGCGATGATGAACATCATCGACCACGGCATGTCGCTCCAGGAAGCCGTCGAGGCGCCGCGCCAGTGGAGCGAGGGGCCGACCCTGGAGATGGAGAACACCTATCCGGAGTCGATCTACGGCCAGATGCGCGCCCGCGGCCACAAGGTGGAGGTGCTGCCGCACGTCGCCGGCGGCATGAACGGCATCGCCTTCAACGAGGACGGCACCATGACCGGTGCGGCCTGCTGGCGCGCCGATGGCCACCCGGTCGGCGTCAGCGGCGGCCTCTCGCGCCGCGGCGCGCGCTTCTGGCCCGACAAGCCGCGGGAGTAGCCGCGACGGCTGACGTCCACGATTTCGGTGACGGCGCAATGACAAAGCTGTTCAGGGTTGGAAGCGATGGCCTCGTTGCTGCCCGCCCCACGCGGCTGGCAACTGAGAGCCAGTTGGAAGACTGGATCTTCGCCGATGCCAGCATCATCGGGCTCGATGTCCTGATCGTGGGGAGACAAGTCATCACCGATCACGGCGGACGGATCGACCTTCTCGCCATCGAACGGAGTGGCAATCTTGCGGTGATTGAACTCAAGCGCGACCGCACACCACGCGAGGTGATTGCGCAGGCGCTGGACTACGCCAGTTGGGTCGCAAAGCTTACGACCGTGGAGGTCCACCGCATTGCGCGCCAGCATCTGGCGGAGAAGTTCGAGACCGCTTTCCGCACGAGGTTCGACGAATCGCTGCCTGAATCCCTGAACGAAACGCATTCCATCGTCATCGTCGCCAGCGAGTTTGACGCTTCGTCGCGCCGTATCGTGGAGTATCTGGCTGAGCAGGGCGGGATAGCAATCAATACTGCGTTCTTTGCGGCCTTCGAGGATGCGGGTCACACTTACGTTGCGACAGATTGGCTGCTTGACCAAGAGGCAGTGATCGAGCGATCGGTGGACCGTTCCCGTGCGCCCTGGTCGGGGCTCTGGTACGCCAATATCGACGACGGACGGTCGCGGGCATGGGAGGACATGCGGCGCTACGGCTTCGTGGCCGCCGGCGGCGGGCGTGGCTTTTCCGGCTAGCTTGGGTTGTTGTCCGTCGGCGATCGGGTGTTCGCCTACCAACGCCGCGCGGGCTATGTCGGTTTCGGTACAGTGACGAGGCCCGCGACCCTGGTTCGAGAATTTGAGACCCCCAACGGGCCATTGCTGAAGCAGCCGCTGGCGCAACCAAACCTCGCGCACGACGAGGCCGATGCCGAGCTTGCCGAATATGCGGTGGCGGTAGACTGGGCAAAGACCTTCCCAATCAACGAAGCGAAAACGTTCACGGGTGTGTTCGCCAACCAGAACGTTGTCTGCAAACTTCGCCATACCGCGACGATCGAGTTCCTGGCCAAGGAGTTCGGTCTGCCGGATCATCCGTCAGCTTCGTGACGCGACCGACTGAGCCCCGTGCGTGGCAGGCAATAGCTTCAACCTTCGCCGGTTCCTGGTGTGTCGGGGCGGGCGGCAGCGCCTTACTTTGTGCCGTAGATCCGGTCCCCGGCATCCCCCAGCCCTGGCCGGATATAGCCATGCTCGTCCAGCCCGCGGTCGATGCACCCGGTATAGATCGCCACATCGGGATGCTGTCGGTGGAACGACTCGATGCCCTCGGGTGCGGCCAGGAGGCAGGCAAAGCGGATCTGCGTCGCCCCCGCCTGCTTCACCCGCGCCACCGCGGCGGCGGCCGAATTCCCGGTCGCCAGCATTGGGTCCACCACGATCACCAGCCGGCTGGCCACATCCTCCGGCAGCTTCAGGTAGTACTCCACCGGCCGCAATGTCTCGGGATCACGGTACAGCCCCACATGCCCCACCCGCGCCGCCGGCACCAGCTCGAGCATCCCCTCCAACAACCCGTTGCCCGCGCGCAGGATCGACACCAGGCACAGCTTCTTGCCGGCAATCTCCGGCGCATGCATCCGCTCCAGCGGCGTCTCGATCTCAACAAACGCAATCGGCAGGTCGCGCGTCAGCTCATAGGCCAGCAACAGCGCGATCTCGCCGGCAATCCGCCGGAACTCGAGCGTCGAGGTCGTCCGGTCGCGCAACAGGGTCAGCTTGTGCTGCACCAGCGGATGGTCGCACACGATGACGTTCCTCATGATCCCGCTCTCCTCCAACGCGCCCGCGTGACCATAGCCGATCGGCCGGCGAAATTGGACGCGGCACCGGTATTACGGCATCCTGCGTCGCATGTTGGTCGCTCAACGACCGAGGATCCGGAGGACGCTATGGACGCCACCCGCGCGCAGGACAACCGGCTGCTCAGCAACGCCGAGCTCACCCAGTATCGCCGCGACGGCTGGGTCCTGCGCCGCGGCCTGCTCGGCCCCAACACCATCGAAGCCTGCAAACAGGCGCTGACCGGCCTCGCCACCGGCACCATCCCGCGCCGCGAAACCACGCTGATGTTCGAGACCGGCTTCGAGGATGCCGCCCAGACGCCGGAGCGCTGCGGGGATTTCATCCGCAAATACATGGACTTCACCGAGGACGCCCCCGCGCTGAAGGCCGCCGCCAACAGCCGCCGCCTGCACCTGGTGCTGGACCAGCTGCTCGGCCAGGGCCGCCTGCTGTTCCAGGAAATGGCCCTGGTCAAGCCGCCGCGCATCGGCAGCGAAAAGCCCTGGCACCAGGACGCCTCCTATTTCCGCCTCACCGACCCCAGCCTGATCGTCGGCGTCTGGATCGCGCTCGATGCCGCCTCGCCGCAGAACGGCTGCATGGAGCTGGTCCCCGGCACCCATCTGGAAGGCGGCGTGCCGCACCAGCACGAAAACGACTTCAACCGCTGCCGCATCCTGCCCGGCAAGCTGCGCGCCAGCGAGCGCATGCCAATCACCATGGAACCCGGCGACGCCCTGGTGTTCCACTCCCTGCTGCACCACTACACCGCGCCCAACACCTCGGAGCTGCGCCGCCGCGCGCTGCAATACCACTACCACCAGATCGGCGCCGTCTGGGGCGACGTCGAAACCCATCGCGCCCATTTCCACGATGAAGACGGCCACTACGCCGGCTGCACCGTCCCGCACGGCGCGGACGCCAACACCAACTACAATTACCGCGAGGGCCTGCCGCGCGAGATAGCGCCAGTCGACACCAGCGCATGAGGGCGCGTCACCTGCGACCGGGCAAGTCTGCGATGCCGCGCGCCCAGCCTTTGATTCTGGCCGCGCTGGCATCGGCCCTGGCCCTCACCGCGCAGGGACCTGCCGCGGCCCAGACCAGCGCGTTCAGCAGCTTCACGCCCATCGCCGCCTCGGTGCCCGCGGGATCGCTGCCGGAATCAGCGCCCTTCGTCCTATCCAACCCCGCCTGGGCCCAGCGCAGCATCGCCGACCGCACCACCCAGCAGAACGCCGGCCAATTCAACAGCGGCACCTGGGACATGATCGACACCAACCGCACCGGCGCCGATCGCGGGCGCTACCTGTTCACCGGTTTCGAGACCAACCAGCCAGGAATCCAACGCACCGACCGCGTGACCGGCACCACCGTCACATTGTGGAACGCCCCCACCCCTGGCGCCGCTCGGGGCTTCGATGCCGCGCGCTGGACCCCCTTCGGCACCTATCTCACCGCCGAGGAATCCTGGGGTCCGCAGCCCCAGAGCTACGGCCGCCTGTTCGAACTGACCAATCCGGTCACCGCGGCCGCCGGTGCCGGCAACCTGATACACCGCAACGCCGTCGCCCGCGTCTCGCACGAGGGCCTCGCCTTCGACAAGAACAACAACCTGTTCTACATCGACGAGGCAAATGGCGGCAGCATCTACCGCTTCGCCTCCGCCACCCCAAGCACCGGCGCCACCTTGCTGGATGCCGGCACCAACGCCGTACTGCGCGTCGGCACCGGCGCCACCGCCAATGCGACCGGCGCCGCCGCCTGGATCAACTTCACCAACGCCACCGGCACCGGCCTCCCCGGCGCCGTGACCATCACCGATCCGAACGGCATCACATCCGTCGATGGCCGCGCCACCACCGATCTCGCGGCATTCAAGGGCACCGACTACCAACGCCCGGAAGACCTCGAAATCCAGACCCTGGCGAATGGCGACGAGGTGCTCTACGTCGCCACCACCACCACCCACGAGGTCTATTCGATCAACCTCGCCACCAACCAGGTCCAGCGCTTCGTCGACCGCAGCACCATCGACGAAGCCACCGGCCTGCCGGTCGGCACCGCGCTGACCAATCCCGACAACATGGCCATCGACGCCGACGGCAACATCTACATCGTCGAGGACCAGCCCGGCGGCGCCGCCGATATCTGGTTCGCCCGCGACGCCAACCGCGACGGCGTCGCCGAATCGGTCGCGCGCTGGATGACCATGTCCACCATCGGCGCCGAACCCTCCGGCCTCTATTTCGACGTCACCAACCCCAACATCGCCTTCATCAACGTCCAACACCCCACCAGCGGCGTGGACCGGATGATCGAGATCTCCGCTGTGCCCGCTTTCGTGCCAGAGCCCGGCGCAGTGTCGTTGCTGGGCCTGGCAGCCGGCATCCTGGCCTTGTCGCGCCGCCGCTGAACCGCTCCCGCGCCACCGGTCGACAGCAGCCACGGTTGCTATAACGTCCCGCCAGACCACCAGAGGCCGGCACGCAAGAGGGCGCCACGTGACACGCATCGACAAGGCCATGGTCGCCTCGGCCGCGCTGAGCACCCTGTTCTGATTCGTCTTCACGGTGGTGAACGGCACGATCATCGCCTTCGCCGTCTACTACCCGATTTAGCTCGGCATCTTCGGCACCTGGGGCTGGCGCCGCCGCGCCAGGCTCGCGGAGCGTATCGGCCGGATGCGCCGGACCGGTGCCGCCCTCGATGGTGCCCCTCTAAGGAGCCACGAACGAATAAGCGATTCGGGTTGCGTTTTGCAGGGGCAGAGGATTCCGGCTCGGCTTTGATGTGTCTACGATTCGCGGATGATCGACGAGAACGCGATCCGCGCGCGGTATGCGGCCATCAAGGACCTGTTGGAT
>CAXNGD010000057.1:0-10853 GCA_964201575.1 Acetobacterales bacterium
CGCATTGACCAGAAGCTGGCAGCCACCCAGCACCTTGCCGAGCTGCGCCCACGCCACCGGCCGCACCGCCGCGCCGAACCGCGCCCGCAGCGCCTCGGCCTTGTCCAGCGAGCGGTTCACCACATGCACCGTCCCCACCCCGCGCTCCAACAGCCCATACACCACCGCCCGCCCGGCCCCGCCGGCCCCCAGCACCACCGCCGATGCGGTGCGCGCGTCCCAGCCCGGCGCTGCGGCATCCAGCGCCCCGGTAAAACCTTCCACATCGGTGTTGGTGGACCGCAGCACGCCGTGGTCCAGCCACAGCGTATTGGCCGCCCCCACGGCCAGGGCGCGCGCATCCGGCTGCGACAACTCCAGCGCCGCATCCTTGTGCGGCATGGTCACATTGGCACCGACATAGCCATGCGCTGCAAGATTGCCGACGAACCCGGCAAACGCCTCGGGCGGATGCTCCTCAATTCGGTATGCCGCATCAAGCCCGTACCGGCGGATCCAGTACCCATGCAACTTCGGCGAGCGCGAATGCCTCGCCGGCCAGCCGATCACACAGGATGCCCGTGTCGCGACACTCATCCCATTCTCCTCACTTGTCCCGACACCGCCCTATGCGCCGCCCAAAAACATGTCCCGCACCAGGACAGTGCCGCCGCTGCGCGCCGCCGCGGTGATCGCCAATGTCGTCGCCAGGGTCTCTGCCCCGTCGCGCCCGCTGACGCGCGCCGCCTCGGTGCCGCGGATCACGCCTGCGAAGTTGCGCATCTGTTCCACATACGCATCCTCCAGCGCCACATGCAGCACCTGTTGCGTCATCGCCTCGTCCCAGCTCTCCCGGCCTTCGGCATACCAGCGCATCCGCAGCGTCGGCAGCGCGAGCGAGCCCTTGGTGCCGACGATGAGATAGCAGTTCTCCGGCTCATGCGGCCGCTGCGCGTTCTCGCGCGATCCCCACTCCCATGCCCAGGGTGCGGCCGCGGTATCGGAGACCAGCAGCGTGCCGAGCGCGCCATTGGCAAAGCGCAGCACCGCGGCGGCGCTATCCTCAACGTCGAAGCCGCGCGTGTCGTGCGAGACATCGGCGCGCACCGACACCACATCGCCGCACAGCATGCGCAGGCAATCGATGTCGTGGATGGCATTGATCAGCACCGGCCCGCCGCCCGCCTCGCGCCGCGAGGCAAGGTTGAAATACGCCGCCGGCTTGTGGTTGAGCCACATGCCGTTCACCGCCACCAGCCGCCCGAGCGCGCCTGAGGCAATCATCTCCGCCGCCCGCCGCATGATCGGGTTGTGCCGCCGGTGATGGCCGGTCAGGACAGGAATGCCCGTCGCCTCCCCGGCTCGCACCAGGCGCATCGCCGCGGCGACCGAATCCGCGATCGGCTTCTCCACCAGGATCGGAACACCGCGCGCCATACAGGCCAGCCCCGCAGCAACATGCATCTGATTTGGAACCGATATGATGGCGCCGTCCGGCCGGGCTTGCTCCAGCATCGCGTCGATCGCGGGATAACACGCATAGCCAAGCCGCACCGCCTCCTGCATCGCCGCCGGCGACGGATCCGCCACGGCGGCCAGCGTGTACTCCGGCCGGCCGGCCAACAGCACCTCGATATGCTTGCGGCCAATCAGGCCGGCACCGATCACCGCGATCCGTAGCGGGGCCATGCATTTCTCCATCCGAACTAGGACATCTCCGGCCGCAGCACCCGCCCCGCCGGGGTCAATACGTCGCCCGCCCGCCGGTGACATCGAACACGAAGCCGGTGGTGAAGCTGCACGCCGGGCTGGCGATCCACGCCGCCATCTCCGCCACCTCGTCGACCTGCACCAGCCGCCCCATCGGGATCTTCGCCGCCATGTTGCGGATGTGCTCGGCGGTCATGCCGTCCAGCAGCTGCGTCTCGGTCAGCGCCGGGGCAATGCAGTTCACCGTCACCCCGGCGTCGCAGACTTCCTTGGCCAGCGCCTTGGCAAAGCCGATCACCCCGGCCTTGGCCGCCGAATAGGCGCACAAATTCTGCACCCCCTCCTTGCCGGCGATCGAGGCCACGGTGATGATCCGGCCATAGCGATGCCCGCGCATATGCGCCGCCGCCAGCCGGCTCAGATAGAACACCGCGGTCATGTCGACGGCGATCACCCGATCCCAATCCGCCAGCGGATACTCCCAGGCCGGCTTGATCGGCCCGTTGATCCCGGCATTGTTCACCACGACATGCACCTGGCCGAACATCGCCACACAGGCAGCAAACGCCCGCTCCACCGCGGGATAGAGGGTGATGTCGAAGCTCTCGGCATGGGCCGGACGGAACCCCGCCGCGTCCAGCGGCGAAAGGTCGGCGTCCCACACCACCACCCGCGCCCCGCGCGCCGCCAGCAGTCGCGCAATCCCCAGCCCGATCCCGCGCGCACCGCCGGTGACAATCGCCACCTGTCCGTCCAGCCGGGTGGTCATGCCGAAGCCGTGCCCGCCTGCCGCGCCAGCGGGGCCGCCATCGCGGGCCGCGCCATCGTGACAGAGGAACGCTGGCGAAACGGCGCGCGCTTGCCCAACCGGTTCAGTCTCGGCACGTTCAGGATCAGGATGGACTTGCTCATGCGCCTGTCTCCATCGTGCGAAGCGCCGCGTTCCAGCCACCGGCGGCCCCGGCCTGGCAGTGTCGTCCACCCCCGATACGCGCCGGCGCGCCCCGCCGCAACCTTGGCCGCCGCGCGCGACCCACGCGAAGATGACGAAAATTTCATGTCTTTGAGACTTGAAAAATAACTGACAGTTAGATATATAAGGGTGGATGGAAGGTCTATCCCCCCCGCTGAGCGCCCAGCTCGCCACCCTGCGAACCGCCGTTTCGGCGGCGCCGGCGCACGCCCTGATTCCGGCGGCTCTGCACGCGCTGGTCATCGCCTTGCTCGTCCGCCTCTTCGCCCGGCTCGAGGATATGCTGCGCCTCTGGCAAGCCGGCACCCTTCCCCCTCTCCCCACCCAACCCCCCCGCCGCGCCAACCGCGCACCGGAATGCTGTCCACCCGAATGCTGCCCACCCGCAGCACGCGCACCCCGGCTCCCGCGATCCCGCATCGCGCGCCGCCGCCCCGCCACACCCCGCCCGCCCGAACCATCACCAGCCCCGAAGCTGGAACCGAGGACCCGCGCCCCCGCGCCGCCGCAACGGACCCAGCCGTCCGCACCCCAACGGCGCCAATCGTCGCGTCCCCGCGCGCCGCCCGATCATCCCAACCCCGCGCACAACCCTCCTTATGGAGGTTGCGCAACCACGCCTATAACATTACGAAGTCGAAATAAAATCTGCTCAGCCGGTCGCGTCGCCCGCCGCCATCAGCCCGCAGGCATACGCCACCATCGCCACCGGCACGCTGTAATCGCCGTCCCACGCTGCCTCACCCACCGCCTCACCCACGACATAGCCGTATCGCAACCCCGCGCAGGAGGCGAGCGACCAGAACGGCAGCCGCGGATTGGCCGGGCCGACAAGCTCAAGAACCGCGGCCCCCGGAGGACAGAACGCCAACTCCGCCAGCGCTGGCCCCTGGGCTGCGACAACCGCGCTGGTATGGCGCAGCACGGCAATCCGCTCAACCAGGCTGGTCTGGTCGGCGTCAAGCAACGCGAATCCCTGTGCCGCGAGCATCGCGGCGAGCTCCGCCTCATTGACCAGACGCCCGGCGATGTCCGCCGAGCGCAGATAGACCCGGCGGGGCAGGGCGCCAGACAGCGGCACCAGCGCCGCGAGGTCGCGCGCGGCTTCGGTGCTGAACGGGCTCACATCATCCCCGCCCAGCCCGCTGGTCAGCACCAGCCGCGCAAGCCGCGCCCCGGTGTCGGCGAGCCAGACGATATCGCCGGCCGCGATGCCCAGCAGCGCCAGCATCTCGCCCAGCCAGCCCGCCTGGGTCAGCGCATCGGGCAGCACCAGCACCAGGCTGGGCTCGCGCCGCCGCAGCCGGGCAAAGGTCAGCAGGCGCGGCAATACACCGACCATGCCGCGTGGGTCGTCCGCCCAACCGGCCTCGAAGCCAAGCAAAGCCGGGCGATCGATCTGTGCCACGGCATCGCTACCCGAATCGAGCCGCAGCGCCGCCGAATGCCCAAGCACGATTGCCCCCTCCAGCGCCGAGACCAGCACGGCCGGCGCGGTATACTGCCCGCTCTGCGCGCTCAGCAGCACCGCGCCATGCGGGGCAATGGCGGGATCGATGGCGGTGGCAATGAACGGCGTGGCACGGGTGATCCGCGCCGCAGGATGAAGCGCCATCGCCGGCTCCTCGGCTGCTGCGGCGGGACCGCGCAGGTGCCAATCCACCCAGCCATCCCCATCGCGCGACACCTCGCCCTGCCGGTACTGCGCCCCCGCCGACCACCAGGCCAGACCGAAATGGGCAGCAATCGAAGCCATCACCGGGGCCTGCGCATCGGCGAAGACCTCGGCAAGCCCCGGGACCACCGCGCGCAGCGCGTCATCCAACGGCGCGGACATCAGGGCCTGGATTGCCGGATGGCCGAGCAGTTGCACCATCATCTGCTCCAGCACCGGGGCCGCCGGATGCACGGCACTGTGGAACAACCGCTCGCTGCGAAAGCGCGACAACACGAAACCGGCCACCCGGACATCGCACCCGGCCTCGCGGGTAAACATCGCGCGCATCGCGGCATCGTGCATCAGGCGGGGATCGCCGAGCATGTCCAGCGTCACGGCGTCATACGCCACCCGCCGTGCGGCGGGATCAGCAACCGCCCCGGCCACCCCAAGCGCGATCCGGTCGCCGAACGGCCGCGCGACCGATGGAATGTCCGGCCCGCGCGCCGGATGTTCGGCCATCTGCGGCCACAGGCTGGCGAATTCCAGCTGGGGCAGGGTGATCACCGCGCAGCCCGGCGGCAGCAGCGCGCGCTCCGCCGGGTCCATCGCGCCGCCTTCGTCCAGCACGATCGCGGCGCGACCGAGTACGTCCGCCGCGGCGCGCGGCCGGCCGCCTGACATCTCCGGCGACAGATGAAACTCAACCGCCTCCGCTAGCCCAGACACCGCGCCGAGTTGCTCGACCAAGGCTGCGACCACGTGGCCACCGATGCCGATGAGGGCGGGGCGGGTCATGAAGGACGCAAGTTCTTTTTTGAAAAAAAGAACCAAAAACTTTCTCCACTGGCGCGGGTGCCAGTCGTCAAGGCCCGGCCAAAATCGGATAAAGTCTTCTTGCTTCTCTTTCTTCAGAAAAAGAAGAATCTTTCTTCCCGCCCCACTCACCGCGTCGGGCGCGGCGGATTCTGGCTGTAGTCGTAGAACCCACGCCCGGACTTGCGCCCGAGCCAGCCGGCCTCGACATACTTCACCAGCAGCGGGCACGGCCGGTACTTGCTGTCGCCGAGCCCCTCGTAGAGCACCTGCATGATCGACAGGCAGGTATCGAGCCCGATGAAATCCGCCAGTTCCAGCGGCCCCATCGGATGATTGGCGCCGAGCTTCATCGCGGTATCGATGGCCACCACGGAGCCAACGCCCTCGTACAGCGCATAGACCGCCTCGTTCATCATCGGCACCAGGATGCGGTTGACGATGAACGCCGGAAAGTCCTCGGACACCGAGGTGGTCTTGCCCAGCTTGCGCGCCAGCGCCTGGATCGCCTGAAAGGTCGGCTCCTCGGTGGCGATGCCGCGGATCACCTCGACCAGCTTCATCACCGGCACGGGGTTCATGAAATGCATGCCGATGAAACGCTCGGGCCGGTCGGTGCTGGCACCCAGCCCGGTGATCGAGATCGACGAGGTGTTGGTGGCGATCATCGCCGATGCCTTGAGGTGCGGCACCAGCGTCTTGAAGATCGCACGCTTGACCTCCTCTTTCTCGGTCGCCGCCTCGATCACCATGTCGCACTCGCCGAACGCGGCATAGTCGCTGCTGGTGGTGATGCGTGCCAGCGCCTCGAGCTTATCGATCTCGCTGATCAGCGTCCGGTTGACTTGGCGATCCAGATTGCGCCCGATCACGCCGAGCGCCTTGTCCAGCGCCGGCGCCTGCACATCGAGCAACACCACTGGAATGCCCGCCAGCGCGCAGACATGGGCAATCCCGCTGCCCATCTGCCCCGCCCCGATCACCCCGATCCGATCGATCGCAGGCACCGAACTCGCCGCCGTCGAATCAGCGGCCGAGGCCGGTGCCTGGATGTTCATCAGCCGCGCTCCAGCTCCGCCGCCAGCTCCGGCAACGCCACGAACAGGTCGGCAACCAGGCCGTAATCGGCCACCTGGAAGATCGGCGCCTCCTCGTCCTTGTTGATCGCCACGATGACCTTGCTGTCCTTCATGCCGGCCAGATGCTGGATGGCGCCGGAAATGCCGATGGCAATGTACAGCTCGGGCGCCACGATCTTGCCGGTCTGCCCAACCTGGTAGTCGTTCGGCACAAACCCGGCATCGACGGCGGCGCGCGAGGCACCCACGGCGGCGCCCAGCTTGTCGGCGATCGGATCCAGCAGCTTGAAGTTGTCGCCGTTCTGCATCCCGCGCCCGCCGGAGACCACCACGCGGGCGGCGGTCAGTTCCGGCCGCTCGGACTTGGACAGTTCGGCCGAGACCCAGCGCGAGGTGCTTGGCGAGTCGACACCGGGTGCCGCCTCGATGTTGGCGCTGCCGCCTTCGCTCGGCACCGGGTCAAAGCTGGCGGCGCGGACGGTTATCACCTTCTTGGCGTCGCTGCTTTTCACGGTGGCCATCGCGTTGCCGGCATAGATCGGCCGCACGAAGGTATCGGCGTCGATCACCTCGGCGATGTCGCTGATCGGCTGGCTGTCCAGCACGGCGGCGACGCGCGGCATCACATTCTTGCCGTTGGCGGTGGTGGCCGCCATCAGATGCGAATAGCCCGGCGCGAGCGCCACCATCAGGGCGGCCAGCGGCTCGGCCAGCGAATTCGCATAGGAGGGCGCATCGGCCAGGATCACCTTGGCCACGCCCGGCAGCTTGGCGGCAGCCTCGGCGGCGGCCTGGACGCCGGAGCCGGCCACCAGCACATGGACTTCGCCCAGCTTGGTGGCTGCGGCGACGGCCGAACGCGACGGCTGCTTCAGCAGGCCGCCCTCATGGTCGATCAGGACAAGAGCGGTCATGGTCAGATCACCTTGGCTTCGTTGCGCAGCTTTTCCACCAGCTCGGCCACCGAACCGACCTTCTTGCCGGCCTGGCGTTTCGGCGGTTCCTCGACCTTGATCACCACCAGGCGCGGCGTCGGGTCCACCCCGAGATCGGCCGGCTTCATCACGTCGATCGGCTTCTTGCGCGCCTTCATGATGTTCGGCAGCGAGGCATAGCGCGGCTCGTTCAGGCGCAGATCGGTGGTGATGATCGCCGGCAGGTTGAGCACGACGGTTTCAAGCCCGCCATCCACTTCGCGGATCACCGTCATGCTGTCGCCTTCGATGGTGACCTTGCTGGCGAAGGTGCCTTGCGGCCAGCCCAGGAGGGCGGCGAGCATCTGGCCGGTGGCGCTCATGTCGTCATCGATCGCCTGCTTGCCGAGGATGACCAGGGTGGGGCCTTCCTTCTCGACAATGGCCTTGAGCATCTTGGCCACCGCCAGCGGCTGGAGATCGGCATCGCTCTCCACCAGGATGCCGCGATCAGCACCCATGGCCAGCGCGGTGCGGATCGTTTCCTGGCAGGCGGCAACGCCCATCGAGACGGCGATGATCTCGGTGGCCACGCCCTTTTCCTTCAGGCGGACGGCCTCTTCGATGGCGATCTCGTCGAACGGATTCATCGACATCTTCACGCCGGCGGTTTCCACCCCGGTGTTGTCGGACTTGACCCGCACCTTGACGTTGTAGTCGACCACCCGCTTGACGGGGACGAGGATTTTCATGCGCTGACGTGCCGTTTCCTGGATGTGCGGAGCGCCTGCGCAGTCCAGCGGGCCGCGCCGGCCTGCGGGCAGAGCGCATTCGCACCTGCGAAATTGACGCGCGGGATATAGGAGCGCGCTCCCGGCGCTGTCAAACGCCGAGGGCACAGATCAAGGATGCCGCAAGCTGCGGCTAGGCCCGCGTCAGCAGCATCAGCGCCCCGAACAGGACCAGGGCCAGGAGTTGCAGGCCGATGCGATAGCGCATGAGGCGATTGGCGGCCGCGCCCCCGGTGTTGCGCGCCATCCCCAGCAATCCGCCGAACAGCACGCCAAGGGTGGCCAGCATGGCCAGTGCAACCAGGATGACGAGGGCGGTTTTCATGGCGGGGATATAGGTATCTCCCTCCGATCCGGCAACGCGGCGTCCTCGCTTCGCCTGCTCCGGCGTACCGCCTGCCGATGCGCGCCATTGACACGGCCCCGGCGGACATGATGGGGCTATCGTCATGAGATGGTTCGCGCTCGCCTGTCTGCTGGTGGCCCTGCCGCTTGCGGTCCTCGCCCAATCGGCAGGGCCGGCGCCGGCGCTGTCAGCGCAACAGGCGCAACAGGCGCTGGAGGTGCTGCGCGACCCCGAGCGGCGTGCCCAGTTCATCGCCGTGCTGGAGGCCCTGGCCCGTGTCGGCACGCCTGCCGCGGCACCGGCGGGCGCACCCCGGCCCGCCGCCGCGCCGGTCGAGGAGGTCAGCGCCGCCGACTCGGGCCCGGCGACCGGGCCCGGCGCGGCCGCGACGGCTTCTCCTGCACCTGCTGCCTCCACATCTGCCGCGCCGGCGCCCGCTTCCTCTGAGTCGGCGATACCGTTGGCGCCAGACAGTCTCGGCGCCCAGGTGATCCTGCGCATCTCCGAACGCCTGGCCAGCCTGTCCGACGATATCGTCGGCGCTGCCCAGTCGATTGCCAGCATCCCGCTGATCGCGCTCTGGGTTGTCCAGTTCGCCAGCGATCCCGCCCGGCAGGGCCTGTTGCTGGATACGCTCTGGCGCCTCGCCGTGGTGCTGGGCGCCGGGCTGGCGGCCGAGTGGCTGGTGATAAGGTTGCTGCGCCCGCTCGGTCGCCGCCTGGCCGATCGTGCGCCGGGGCAGATCCCGCCGGCGCCGGTCGACGAGGAGGCGCGCCAGGAGGGGCTGGTGGAGGATGGCGCACCGGCGGCACTGGCCGTGCGCAGTGCCGACTCGGAACTCGAACAGGAGGCACGGCAGTCCGCGCGCATCTGGCGCCATACCCGCCGCATGGGCGTCTGGCTGCGCCGGGTGCCGTTCGGGCTGGCCGCGCTGGTGCTGGATCTGTTGCCGGTGCTGGCGGTGTCGGCCAGCGGGTATGTGCTGATCACCGGGGGATTGGCGAGCCAGGCCACGCCGCGGCTGGTGATCCTGGCCGCGCTGAACGCCTATGTGGCCTATCGCGTGGTCAATGGCGTGGTGGCGATGCTGGTTTCCCCCGCCGAGCGCCGGTTGCGCCTGGTGCCGGTCAGCGACGCCAGCGCGGCCTTTATCTGCCGTTGGACGCGGCGGGCGGCGGCGGTTGGCATATTTGGCTATGCCGTGGTCGAGGCCGGGCTGTTGTTCGGGCTGTATCGCCTGGCCCATGGCGCGCTGATCAAGCTGATCATGCTGGCGCTGGCCGGGATGGCGGTGGTGGTCATCCTGCAGCAGCGCCAGGCGGTTGCCGCGCGCATCCGCCCGCCTGAGGCTGGCGAGGGCATGCCGGGTCCTGGCCTGGCGGCGCGCGCCCGCGCGGCGATCGCGCCGGTCTGGCATTTGATCGCGCTGGTTTATTTGGCCGCACTCTGGGTGGTGCTGGCGCTGGATGTGCCGGATGGGTTCAGCCGGCTGCTGCGGCTGTCGCTGTCGACGGCCGCGGTGCTGGTTTTGGCGCGGGTGCTGCTGATCCTGGGACTCGGCGGGCTGCACCGGCTGTTGCGCCGGGCCGATGACACCGCCAAGCAGCACACTGGGGCGGTCGGCCGGCTGACCAGCTATCATCCGGTCCTGCGGGCGATCCTGCGCACCGGGCTCGGCATCGCCACCGTTCTGGCCCTGTTGGAGGTCTGGGGGCTGCCGGTGCTGAGCTGGTTCGTCCAGTCTGAGCTCGGCGGGCGGGTCCTGGGGACGTTGAGTTCCATCGCCTTCACCCTGGCGCTGGCCGCCGGGGTGTGGGAGGCGGTGAACCTTGCCATCGAGCGCCACCTCGCCCAGCTCGCGGCCAGCGCCCAGGCGGCGCGGTCGGCCCGGCTGCGCACGCTGTTGCCGATGTTCCGCTCGGCGCTGCTGGTGGCGATCTGTGTGGTCACGGCGCTGATCGTGCTGTCGGAGATCGGGTTGAACATCGCGCCGCTGCTGGCTGGGGCGGGGGTGCTGGGCGTGGCGATCGGCTTTGGCAGCCAGCGCCTGGTGCAGGATGTCATCACGGGGCTGTTCCTGTTGCTGGAGAACACCATGCAGGTGGGCGACGTGGTGACGTTGGGGGGCTTGAGCGGCACGGTGGAGAACCTGTCGATCCGCACCATCCGGCTGCGGGCGATGGATGGCTCGATGCATATCGTGCCGTTCAGCGCGGTCACCACGGTGACCAACATGACGCGCGATTTCGGATATGCCGTGGTCGATGTCAGCCTGGGCCTGAGCGAGGACCAGGACCGCGTCAGCGACGTGCTGCGCGATGTCGCCGGCACGATGCGGCAGGAGCCGAAATGGGCGGCCGGCATCAGCGGCGACCTGGAAGTGATGGGCATCGACCGCTTCATCGACAATGCGCTGGTCCTGCGCACCCGGATGCGCACCACCCCGAGCCAGCGATGGTCGGTCGGCCGCGAGCTCAACCGCCGGATCAAGCAACGCTTTGACGAACTCGGCATCCAAAGCCCGATGAGCGCCGCCCGCGCGCCAACGCCGCACACGCTGGAAGAATCCAGCGGCTGATACCAACCGG